>NZ_JBFRSN010000119.1:0-4640 GCF_041473595.1 Vibrio sp. 10N.222.46.A1 | reverse complement strand
TATCGGCGTCCGTTTCTTCATTCGTAATGACACTCGCAAAGCCTGATATCCCTCCGGTGTTACCTATATTATTCTGATAGCTGTAATCTAAGGCGGCTTCTCTTAGCTCTGTACTGTAACGACCGACGACACGAGTTTGTCGGCTAAGAGGCCAACTTATGGTGAGCGTAGTGCTGATGTCATCGTCTTTACTGGCGTGATCTTGATAGCTAACACGGGCACTCCAAGTCGCGTGAGTATCAAACAGTCCGTCCGATAAACTCGGGCTAATTAGCCAATAGTCGTTCTCTTTGTCTATTCCTAAACGGTAATTGACTGTCATGGCGGCACGTAATGATCGACTTAGATAAATCGAACCGAATGCAGAAGCATAATGAGTGGTTAAGTTGATGTCTTTATCGGAGGCGCCAAACCCAGCAACACCAGTAAAATTGTTGCTCAGATACTCATAACTAACACTCAGTTGTGGAGCCAGTGTATTCTTACTGGAAAATTCCGCATCGAATGCAAATTTGTAAGCATCGCCATTTCCTAATACAGGATGTTCGCTACGTGAAGCATTGAGTTCAGTGACTCCCCATCTAGAAGCGATGAGTGCGGTAGTACCATATTGGTATAAATCTTCACGGGTTTGAAAGTTGGTACCTAACGTTAACCAAGGGTTAATCCCCACATCAATATAACCATGGAAAATACGCTCATCGGTTAGGTATTCTAGTTGTCCATTTTGGAGTTCAGAGGGTGCTCCGTACATAATGCTATATTCAAACTCACCGCTATTGAGCAAGTCGTTACCCGTCGCAATAGAAAACTCGATACGCTCTTCGTTTCCAGAACGATCGGTAATGACGAGTACAATATCGTTACTACCTTGCGCAAGAGGTATATCACTCAGGTTGTAGCTACCAGCGCCTAAAGTTAGTCGTTGGACTGCAATCCCATCTATATAGACATCGACATTCGAGGCTCTTTGAAGTGTGAATGATTGATTGGCTCGTGGTCGTGCATTTCTGGTTGGAATCAGTGTGAAATCTCGAGTTAAGCCAATACCAAGTATATCGGTACTGTCCTGAAAAGATTGGCCACTGTTGTACATATCGCCGAGCACAAGTCGTGTACCTTGCTGTGCAAAGTCAATATTAAGACGAGTTCCTTCTCTCACATATTGTGACTTTTTCGATGAACCATTTTCTAAATAGGATTCATATTCAAAATTGAAAAAACCAATGTTAAGTGCAGAGTCGAATTGACTGCGATAAAGATCTTGCCTTGACGATTTTTGATCGACATATTGGCTCTCATTGGCGGAAAGGGCGACGTTAACGTATCCGCTTAACAGACTTGGCTCAGCATAGTTATAAAAATCATCTGCGCCGTTCATCGAGAGTTGTTGGGTTAAGCTAAATTCTGGCGGAACCGTCACGATACATTCCAACGAAGAAAAGTCGAAATTTAGTCCCAGCCCTACGCTCATAAAGTGGTGCTGCGACAGCATCTCATCGTCTGTCGTCTCATGGAGCTTACCAATACCTTCTTGAGTGACGACAGACGAAAGGAGAGACAGCGTACTTTCCTTTGGCAAAAGAATTTGGTTGTTTGCGGTAATGATAATATCCGCTTCACCAAGAATGGTGTCACTTATCCTTAGTAAAGAGGTAAGTTGAATGTCGCGTCCTGTCGGGTTCAATACCATATCCTGGCCCCAAGTTACAGGGCTTAAGGCGGCACAATAAAACAGTACTAATCCCAAGACATAGAAAACTTGCCACATCTTGTGAGAGGTTTCAGTTTTCATATCCATGATAAGTGCCTACTGGTAAGTAATTTAAAGAAGAAGGCAAAGTAATAGTCGAGCGTGGTGGAATAAACTGTTCACCTAAAGCCTCATGTACCTTTTGGTTCTGAGATTCGAGCCCCTTAAAATGAAGTAACGATGTATAGGTAAATCGCGACCCTGAATTAGTGAGTGTTAGTTTTCCTTGTTCATCTATATGTAAGTTCACGTCAGGCTCTAGCGAGGATGAGTGAATGTGCAACAACGCATTGTAGTGAACTTGCAAATTGATACCGGTTGTTAAACTGGTAGGACTGTCCATTTTTTCGTTGTTTTGACCAATATTTAAGGTACTGAAACGAACAAAGTAACTTTGGGAAGTTTCGAGTTGGCGGTTTCCCAACCATTGTATACGGAATACTTGACGTTCACCGGGTGCCAACATAGCGGCAGGTGGAAACACAAACATCACCTCACTCGATAGATCTATTGTTTGGAACGTACCATCAGGTAAGAATTTCAAACGACGAACGTTAGCTTCAAGTGGGAGATCCCGCGTTGAGTTGTTAGTCACAACCAGTTGCGATGTTGCCCTGTGATCGGTATTGAGTTCAATGACGGTTGGAAACAGTGTTATGCCAAGCGCTTGTCCACACAGAAAACAAGAAATGAACCCACCAAAAATATAACGTCTCATTGCTACTGATCCTGCTCGATTTCAATCGATAGCGTCTCTACATTGTAATTTTCAAGTGGCTGCATTTCGAAAAAACGAGTGGAATAGGGAAGAACTAAAGTTCCTGGAATACGTTTGGCGATTTCTACGCCTTTTAAATAGGTTGATTTTTTGCCGTCAGAAATTTTCCATGTCGTATTGGTTAACCGACCATAACTATTACCGCTGTTCAGTACTTCAAGGACCCATTTGTTATTCTTGTTATTTGGTTCGATACTTTTAATTTCTAGTTGAGAGGCAGTGTTCTGAGGTCGCACGTTGATAAGCGTATTAAACTGAAGTAACAGACTCACTTGCCCTTGGTTGCTACTTGCTCTTTGAACTTTCACTTGCTTAACAGCAATACGAAAAGCTTTTGACTCTGTAATGGACGGATCGCCTAAATATCGGACCATAATAGATTGCGAACGTCCAGGCTCTATAATTGCAGTTACTGGAATCACTAATAGCTCGTCATCTGCAGGCGTCGTGGTCTCTTTTCCGTATTCATCCATAGTCATAAATACTGGAGACAGTTCGACTGTGAGTGGTTCGGTAGACGAATTCTCAACCCTCATTGTCATTTGAGCTCTTTTACCAAGTGGCGTCATCTCCATAGACATCGGCTCTACTTTGAACGCATGAGCTGACAAACAAGTGAGTGACAATAATAAGAGAACAGTCCATTTATGCATGATCCATTTATACATCGCGATGAGCTCCAAATTAAACTAGAGTCGTAATACAACTGAGGTTAAGTTTTAATACAACAAAGGCTTAGATGAAGTCGGAGGCCAAATAATAGCCCCCGACTTATTCAACCTCTAATTTGAGGTGATATTTACGGTTAACGTATCTGAATAACCACCTGCCCATGGGGAGGTTTCTGTTGTCACAATATCAATGGACGCGGCAACACCAGTCGCCAATACTCCTGAACCACCATAAGAGTTACTGATTGAAACGTCATTTAGGCCTGGGCCTCCTGGCGCATTAAGCGTGAAAGGAGCTAAGCCTGAAGGGTTAAATGTTGCTTCGTATGTAAGAGCGTAGTCTTCGCTATCATCGGACTCTAGACCACCCTCAGCACTCGTCAGTGTTACAGTTGCACCATCGACGTCATTACACTTCATGTTAAGGCCACTAACAGAAAGGTTTTGAATTTGAGATACATTACCAAAGTCCATCAGTTGTGTTGAAAGACCAGTAACTTCACATACAGGTGAAACAAAACCAACTAGCTGGACATCACCAGGAGCGGCTTGAACTTGAGCACCAAAAATAGCTGTGACTGTTGCTGCGTAGAGTGTTAGCTTTTTCATTAGAAATTCCTTTATCTTAAATGATTGGCTCGAATACTGCTGAGCGTATGTTGTTCTGCAGATACATTGCAGAGCTTTTACTTGGTCACGCTATGAATCGAAGGGTAAACTTCGATCTCAATAACGTCTTGATAATAACCCGCGAAACGCAAGCTATTTTCGAGTGCTACCCTAAGGCTCCCCTGTTGAGAGAAAGGAATAACACCAGAACTGTTTATCATTACTGGTGAAGTAAGTTGGCTGCTGTGCCTACTTTCATAAAGCCGAAGCTCGTCTATTTGTAATGACAGATTATAAGTTTCAATAATATCAACCCCTTGGTGCTGATATTTTAAGCCTCCATATTTTGAATTAATCGTTATACCCAACGGACGGTTACAATACATATTAAAAGGCAATAGTTGCACATCATGGTGTTCCGTAAACTTCATGACATTGCCAGAAAAGAAATTTATTTCGCATCGATCTTTGATCTGGCCATTAATTCCTAACGTTAAGGTGTTAGCACTGGTGTAGAATGAAAGTGACAGACTAAAAATTAACGTTGAGACGATGAATTTGTGAATAAATACGAATGCTCTAATCATCATTTCACCTCTCATTGATTGATTGAATGTAACCTGTTGCTTAACTTTCAAAACTATAAGTGCTTTAAAAAATGGTGAAGTAGTAAAAAAAGTTTATTATTTAGACGAAGTATGAGTTTTAGTATGAGTTTAAGGTAAGGTATAAATAGTACATTTTTAGATAATAATTTTGTTTTCAATTAGATAGGCAGTTTTTGACCCACAGTTAAATTCACGAGTGGATTTTTATTAATTGATAAAAT
>NZ_JBFRSN010000118.1:0-3613 GCF_041473595.1 Vibrio sp. 10N.222.46.A1 | reverse complement strand
GTTAGCTTGAAGATCAGCGATGATTGCCGATGCTTTCTCTTCCCACTCAGCTGGTAGGTCACCGTTTACGCGGCGTTTGAATTCAGCTGCCAGCTCAGGGTATGCTGCTTCATAAGCTGCAAGTTTCTCGTTCCACGCTGCTTCCTTAGCTGCGCCTGCTTCTTTCGCATCCCACTCTGAGTAAACTTCCGACGGAATTTCAAAAGGACCGTGCTCCCAACCTAATTCTTTACGTGTTGCTGCAATTTCTTCAGCGCCTAGTGGTGCACCGTGACAGTCGTGCGTACCTGCTTTGTTTGGAGAACCAAAGCCAATTACTGTTTTAGTACAGATTAGAGTAGGGCGAGGATCTGCTTTAGCCGCTTCAATCGCTGCGTTGATAGCGTCAGAGTCGTGGCCATCTACTGCTGGGATTACGTGCCAGCCGTAAGCTTCGAAACGCTTAGGTGTATCGTCAGAGAACCAACCTTCAACTTCGCCATCGATAGAGATACCGTTGTCATCCCAGAAAGCAACCAGCTTACCAAGGCCTAGCGTGCCTGCTAGAGAACATGCTTCGTGAGAAATACCTTCCATCAGACAGCCATCACCCATGAATGCATAAGTGTAGTGGTCTACGATGTCGTGGCCTTCTTTGTTGAACTGTGCAGCTAGCGCTTTCTCAGCCATAGCCATACCAACAGCGTTAGTAATGCCTTGACCTAGAGGACCAGTCGTTGTTTCGATGCCTGGTGCGTAGCCGTACTCTGGGTGACCTGGAGTCTTAGAGTGCAGTTGACGGAAGTTCTTAAGGTCTTCAATTGAAAGCTCGTAACCTGCTAGGTGAAGCAGAGAGTAAATCAGCATTGAGCCGTGGCCGTTAGACAGGATAAAACGGTCGCGGTCAGCCCACTCTGGGTTTGCTGGGTTGTGGTTTAGGTGAGAACGCCAAAGTACTTCAGCGATGTCAGCCATACCCATAGGTGCGCCTGGGTGACCAGAGTTTGCTTGTTGTACGCCGTCCATGCTTAGAGCACGAATAGCGTTAGCTAGATGTTTGCGATTCATAAGAACTTCCGAATAAAAATTAAGAAAAACAAAATTGATAAAAGTAGGGGAACTGAACGTTCCCCTATTTGAATTTGGTAAGAGTGATTACAGCTTAGCTGCGATCATGTCTTCTAGTTTGCCTTGGTCAACGGCGAAGTTGCGGATGCCTTCAGCCAGTTTCTCAACAGCCATTGCATCTTGGTTGTGGTCCCATAGGAACTCAGCGTGAGTCATCGCTGCTGGACGCTCTTTAGTACCGTTAGAGTCGATAAGCTTCTCTACTACTTCGCCTTCTGCTGCTTCTAGGTCAGCTAGAAGTTGAGGAGCGATAGTTAGACGGTCACAACCAGCAAGTTCAAGGATCTCGCCGATGTTACGGAAGCTTGCGCCCATAACAACAGTTTTGTAGCCGTGGTCTTTGTAGTAGTTGTAGATATCTGAAACTGAGATTACGCCTGGATCTTCTGAAGCTTCGAAATCACGACCTTCTTTCGCTTTGTACCAGTCCATGATGCGACCTACGAAAGGAGAGATTAGGAATACGCCAGCTTCAGCACAAGCACGAGCTTGAGCGAAAGAGAATAGAAGCGTTAGGTTACAGTTGATGCCTTCTTTCTCTAGGATTTCAGCAGCACGGATACCTTCCCAAGTAGAAGCCAGTTTGATAAGGATGCGGTCGTTAGTGATGCCAGCGTCGTTGTACATTTTGATAAGTTGACGAGCTTTAGCAACGCTGCCTTCCATGTCGTAAGAAAGACGAGCATCTACTTCAGTAGAGATACGGCCAGGTACAACTTTCAGGATTTCTTTACCGATGTTCACGTTAAGCATGTCGCAAGTATCTTGAACTTGCTGTGCTTTATCGCCGCTTTGCGCTTTTGCGTATTCGATAGAAGCATCGATTAGAGGAGCGTACTCAGCAATTTGAGCAGCTTTAAGAATTAGAGATGGGTTAGTTGTTGCATCTTCAGGAGTGTACTTGCTGATAGCTTCGATATCGCCAGTGTCAGCTACAACAGTTGTTAGTTTACGAAGTTGCTCTAATTTATTGCTCATTTTGATCATCCTATGTATCGCATAACACCTCATTAATGGGAGAGGTGCGGGCATTTGCAAGCTAACTAATGAAGTTCTCAATGGTTGTACCAGTGAGCCAAACTTACATTAATTTAAATTTTTCTCCGAACGAACATTTGCACAGAACATTTGATCGCTCGATGAGTAAATGATGTAGCCATATTTATCCGATCTAGCCCCAAAGTCAACGGTAAATAGTGCTGTATGGTGACTTCAGTCAAATATATTTCGCTCTAGTAATCATGGGGTATGCAAGCAAACGTTTAACGAGCAAAGTGAGGTGAATTAATCAACAACAAAACCATGGTTATGGCGATGAGCAAATGTACCTTGCTGTTACATATGTTCGGGGTGTAAACTTGTGTATCACTTGCTTAAGCATCGAACACTTGTTCTTCAAGCAGGTAAAATAATTGTTAAATATTGGTTGAGTGGTATATGAGTAAGAATATCCAAGATGTTTCCGAAGAAAACACTGATCTCCTCACTGAAGTAGCGGTTGCTTATTATCAAGATGGTGCCACGCAAGAAGAGATATCTAAAAAGTACTCTATCTCTCGTGCAAAGGTTGGTCGAATGCTCAAGCAAGCCAGAGATGAGGGCATTGTTGAGATCACCGTGAAATATCACCCCGTCTTTAGTGCGAAGATCGAGCAACGTTTGATCGAACGGTTTGGTGTGAAGCGTGCGCTTGTGGCACTAGACCAACCAAATGAAGAGAAGCAGCGATTACAGGTTGCTGGTTTAGTGTCTAACTATCTTACCAGTACACTGAAAAACGGCATGGTGGTGACAGTAGGACAAGGGCGGAACGTATCGTCTGTTGCTCACCACACTGGCGTCATTACGCCACGTGACTGTAAATTTGTGTGTGGTATCGGCGGTATTCACCCTAGAGGCGGTATGTTTAATGCCGATCATATATGTAGACAACTCGCCAAGAAATACGGTGGATCTTCTGAAACCTTGTACGCGCCTGCTTATGCTGAAAACAAAGCACAAAAATCTGCGTTCATGGAAAATAGCACCGTCAAGCAAACGCTCGATCTTGCCCGAAAAGCCGATGTTGCATTAGTGGGTATTGGTGATATGAGTGAAAACAGCTACATGGTCGACCTAGGTTGGTTTACGGCGGGAGAGGTCGTCCAATCTCGTTTACTACAAGGCGTGGTCGGTGACTTTGCGGGTTATGACTTTTTTGATGTACACGGCAAAGCCGCAAACACTGTGATGAGTGACCGAGTCATCGGCTTAGGCCTGGAAGAGTTCCGCCCAATCGCTGAGGTAATTGCCATCGCTGCCGAGAACAGTAAGCCATTAGCTTTATTAGGTGCATTAAGAACCGGCGTAGTAGACGTGATTGCAACCAGCGTAAGTAATGCTTTGACGGTACTTAACTTGGATGAGCAGTTGAAACATGCGTCTCCATAGTTAACTCTTTTGTAAATATCTATTATTTTAATAAGTTCGTGGATTAATTAAACTGTCCAATAATAAAAGATAGAAT
>NZ_JBFRSN010000117.1:0-2662 GCF_041473595.1 Vibrio sp. 10N.222.46.A1 | reverse complement strand
AAGAATAGAAGAATAGAAAGAAAAAAGCCTCTGAGAACAGAGGCTTTTAAAATTACGTTTCAGCTAAGCGTGTTGCGTAATGCTTACAGGCCTGCGAAGTCCGCAAGGATAGCGGCTTTGTCAGTTGCTTCCCAAGGGAACTCTTCGCGACCGAAGTGGCCGTATGCAGCAGTCTGCTTGTAGATAGGTTGAAGAAGGTTCAGCATCTCTTGAAGACCGTATGGACGTAGGTCGAAGTTTTGACGAACTGCTTCAATGATGATTTCGTGCGCTACTTTCTCAGTACCAAACGTTTCAACCATGATAGATGTTGGATCTGCAACACCGATAGCGTAAGACAGTTGAATCTCACAACGGTCAGCCATACCAGCAGCAACGATGTTTTTCGCAACGTAACGAGCTGCGTAAGCTGCAGAACGGTCAACTTTTGATGGATCTTTACCAGAGAATGCACCACCACCGTGACGAGCTGCGCCGCCGTAGGTATCAACGATGATCTTACGACCTGTTAGACCACAGTCACCCATTGGGCCACCGATTACGAAACGGCCTGTTGGGTTGATGAAGAAGTTAGTGTCTTTGTTGATCCACTCAGCAGGAAGTACTGGCTTGATGATCTCTTCCATTACCGCTTCACGTAGGTCAGGTGTTGTTACTGAATCACAGTGTTGAGTTGAAAGAACAACAGCGTCGATACCAACGATCTTACCTTGGTCGTATTGGAACGTTACTTGAGATTTCGCATCTGGGCGAAGGAAGTCAAGCTTGCCGCTCTTACGTACTTCAGCTTGCTTCTTAACAAGAAGGTGAGAGTAAGTAATTGGAGCTGGCATTAGGATTGGTGTTTCGTTAGTCGCGTAACCAAACATGATACCTTGGTCGCCTGCGCCTTGATCTTTAGGATCGGCTTTATCAACACCTTGGTTGATGTCTGGAGACTGCTTACCAATTGTGTTTAGTACTGCACAAGAGTCAGCGTCAAAGCCCATATCAGAATGAACGTAACCAATTTCACGAACTGTTTCACGAGTGATTTCTTCGATATCAACCCATGCAGACGTGGTTACTTCACCGCCAACCATAACCATGCCGGTTTTTACGTAAGTCTCACAAGCAACACGTGCTTTTGGATCTTGTTCAATGATGGCATCAAGAACAGCATCTGAGATTTGGTCTGCAATTTTATCTGGATGGCCTTCTGAAACAGATTCAGAAGTGAATAGGTGCTTAGCCATGAGAGCTCCACTTTTAGTTTAGTTTTTAGTTGCAAATAGTTAAATGCAAATAATTTATGCCGTCGCAATCAAGAAAGCGCCGCCATTCAATACAGTATATTTTGTAGGTGTTTCTACATCTAGACGGCTATTTTAAATTCCAACGGTCGAATTACAAGCTCTTTTTTAGGATATGTCATAACTAAACGTTTGCGTGTTGGTAGGGGGAAGCCATTGTTAAGTGGTGTAAATGATCGAAAATTGCGGAAAATGACCGTTAAAGTACCAGTAAAACGTTTGCAGTCGCTATAGTCGTTTGAGAGAATACCCGCGCTAATAAAAATGAAAACTTTAGCATCTATCTCTTTTTTAAATCGCTTATGTATCCAGGAGCAGACATGCCTTCTCGTAAAGATCTAGCCAATGCAATCCGCGCACTTAGCATGGACGGTGTTCAACAAGCAAACTCAGGCCACCCAGGCGCACCTATGGGTATGGCTGACATCGCTGAAGTTCTTTGGCGTGGCCACTTGAACCATAACCCAGCAAACCCAGAGTGGGCTGACCGTGACCGTTTTATCCTGTCTAACGGTCATGGTTCTATGCTGATTTACTCTCTGCTTCACTTAGCAGGTTACGAGCTTTCAATTGAAGACCTAAAAAACTTCCGTCAACTGCACTCTAAGACTCCAGGTCACCCAGAGTACGGCTACGCTCCTGGTATCGAGACAACGACGGGTCCTTTAGGTCAAGGCATCACCAACGCTGTTGGTATGGCGATGGCTGAAAAATCATTGGCTGCACAGTTCAACAAAGAAGGCCACGACATCGTCGATCACTTCACTTATGCGTTCATGGGTGATGGTTGTCTGATGGAAGGTATTTCTCACGAAGCATGTTCTCTAGCGGGTACGCTAGGTCTTGGTAAGCTGGTTGCTTTCTGGGATGACAACGGCATCTCTATCGATGGCGAAGTTGAAGGTTGGTTCTCTGACGATACACCTAAGCGTTTTGAAGCATACGGCTGGCACGTAATCCCAGCCGTTGATGGTCACGATGCTGACGCTATCAACGCGGCTATCGAAGCAGCTAAAGCGGATCCTCGTCCTACACTTATCTGTACTAAGACTATTATCGGTTTTGGTTCACCAAATAAAGCGGGTACGCACGACTGTCACGGTGCTCCACTAGGTGCTGATGAAATCACAGCAACTAAAGCGGCACTGGGCTGGGAACACGGTCCTTTCGAAATTCCAGCTGATATCGCAGCTGAGTGGAATGCGAAAGAAGCAGGCGCAGCGAAAGAAGCAGCGTGGAATGCTAAGTTTGACGCATACGCAGCGGCTCACCCTGAGCTAGCAGCTGAATTCAAACGTCGTACTAATGGCGATCTTCCAGCTGAGTGGGAAGAGAAAGCAAACGCAATCATTGCTGATCTTCAAGCTAAC
>NZ_JBFRSN010000116.1:0-13821 GCF_041473595.1 Vibrio sp. 10N.222.46.A1 | reverse complement strand
TTACTGGCGAGTCGACTCGATTCTGGGACTTTCCTCTCGATAGGTTGGGGCGGAATTGGCTTATTAGCGGTCGTCATGCTGGTGGCTCGTCCTCTGAGTGTGTGGATCAGCGGGATCGGCACGGATCTTACCTCAGCAGATAAATGGTTTTTGAGCTGGATGGCGCCTCGCGGGATCGTTGCTGCCGCAGTTTCTTCTCTGTTTGCTATCAAACTTCAAGAGAAGCAATTGATTGAAGGGGCTGATTTACTGGTTCCCATGGTGTTCTTGGTCATCATAGGCACGGTTGTGATTCAGAGCCTAACCGCGAGTTGGTGGGCGAGAAGGTTGGGTGTGACTCAAGAGAAGGCACAAGGGGTTATCTTCTTTGGTGCGACTCATTTTTCACGCCAGTTTGCCAAAGTGCTGGCGACACACAACATCAACAGTGTACTTGCCGATACCAACTGGGAGAGCATTCGCTTAGCGCGTATGGATAATCTGAATGTTTATTTTGGTAACCCAGCCTCAAATCACGCGGAAAATAATCTGGAATTGGATGGGATAGGGCGCGCCATGATCGTCTCGCCTTATCGTCAAACCAACCCATTAGTCAGTATGCATTATCAAGATGAGTTTGGTGAAAACAAGGTGTTTGAGCTTGAATCGACAGAAACTAAACACGAAAGGCATTCAGTGAGTCGAGATGGCAACAGAAGTCTGTTTTCGGAAGGAATTACCTATTCCAAGCTTAACTCCTTGATGGCTCAAGGCTGCCAAGTAAAGAGTACAGGTTTGACCGAAGCGTTTGACCTTAATGAGTTTAACGCCCTGTATCCTAAAGCGATTCCACTCGGTGTGATTACTGGCGGTGATTTCCGTTTAGTGACACAAGGTTCTGATTTGGAAAAACTGGTATCAACGGAGTGTGCGATCATTAGTTTATCGCCGCCTTCTGAACAGACGGAAAAAGTCGAGATATCAGATAAGTAGCAACGAGCACTGCATCAAAAGCGAGTTGCCCTGATTCAAAAACGAATAGCTAAGTATCAAAAAAGCCGCAACGTTTTCACGCTGCGGCTTTCTAATTTTGCTCTAGCTTGTTTTACTCTAGGGCGAGGCAATTCATGCCAACGGTATTACTATCGAAGCTGTCATTGCGGACTATTTCGAGTGAAACTGCTCACAAGCAATCATTGTGTTCTCAATTAGGCTTGCTACAGTCATTGGACCAACACCACCCGGAACTGGTGTGATGAAGCTTGCGCTCTCTTTCGCGACATCGTATTCAACGTCGCCAACGAGTTTGCCAGATTCCAAACGGTTGATGCCTACATCGACCACAACAGCCCCTTTCTTAATCCAAGCACCAGGAATGAAGTTAGGCTTACCAACGGCTACCACAACAACATCTGCTTGACGTACATGACCCTCAAGGTCTTTGGTGAAGCGGTGACATGTTGTCGTCGTACAACCGGCTAGAAGAAGCTCTAACGTCATTGGGCGACCTACGATGTTTGATGCGCCAACCACAACCGCGTGTTTGCCACGTAAGTCGATGTTATAACGGTCAAGCAGCGTAATGATGCCTTTAGGCGTACAAGAGCGAAGCTTAGGCATACGCTGAGCCAAACGACCTACGTTGTATGGGTGGAAGCCATCAACGTCTTTTTCCGGCGTGATGCGCTCAAGAACTTGAGTGCTATCAATACCAGCTGGTAGAGGAAGTTGAACAAGAATACCGTCAATCTCCGGGTCTTCGTTCAGTTGGTCTACCAGTGTTAATAATTCGTCTTCTGTCGCAGTGGCTGGCAAGTCGTAAGATTTAGATACGAAGCCAACTTCTTCACATGCTTTACGTTTACTTCCTACGTAAACCTGAGAAGCAGGGTCTTCACCCACTAAAACAACCGCTAGGCCCGGAGCGCGTAATCCAGCTTGAGTGCGAGCTTTTACACGAGCCGCAACTTCAGAGCGAACCGTTTGAGAAATTAGCTTTCCATCAATATTTTGAGCAGTCATGAATTTCCTTAGTATTGATATTCAAGTTAGTGGCTGATGTTTTTGGCGCATTATTCCAGAAAATCTTTTTGATTACCATCAAGCAAACGTTTGCTTTGTTCTATTTTCCAACACTTATAATCCTATTGCACTTTTTTTACTCACTTGGATCCGAATGTTACATAAAGCCGTTGCTTTACTGATTCGAATTCGTATAATCCTTCCCTGTAGCGCGCCCTTAGCTCAGCTGGATAGAGCACCTCCCTTCTAAGGAGGTGGTCGAAGGTTCGAATCCTTCAGGGCGTACCACTATTTAAAGAAACCCGATAACTCTCTGAGTTGTCGGGTTTTTTGCATTTCAGAACGACTTAATCTATCAAAACCATGTTTTGTATTTCGATGCCTCTGTCTTTTGTCTTTTGCTAAACGGCCACTAGCTGTGGGGTATATCTAAGACCTAACATACTGCACCCATCTTCCAAATAACCGTCGGTGACAACGTTGAAGCCGAATTTACCATAGTAGTTTTTGAGGTGTGCTTGTGCCGAAATAAAAATTGAACAGTCAGGATACACCTCGCGGGTCGTATCAAAGCTTACTTGCATCAGCTGGTTACCAATCTGTTTACCGCGATAACCCTTTGCTACGATCACTCGCCCGATACAAACATCATCCGCATCAGAATCAAGCAGAGGGAGAACATCTACTGGGTATCCAAGCTTCTGAGCCATAATTCGACTGTAAGCTACTAGTTGCCCGTTCTCATAACCCATGACGTGATAGGTTTCTGGATGGCTATCTTTGCCGTCTAGATCACTATAGGGTGTGTTCATATCGACGATAAAAATATCGACTCTTTGCTGTAAGAAATCATAGAGCTCTTGAACAGACAGCTCCGAAAATTTTTTAACTCTCCACTCGATCATCACTTTTCTCCTTATTATTTTGGGCTACAACATAGAGAGTATTCAAACCGAGTTCATTAACCTTTGTTAACTGGCCATGAAACTATTCAAAATCACCACTTTAAAGCACCACTCATTTCCCCTCGTTATTCATTTCATTCGGCTCATGTAATAGAAAGTTAAAATTGTTGGTTTTTTGGGGTTTACATCATTTGGTAATAAAGCCAATATGAATTCACGAAGAATAGACAAGTAAAGCTGTTAGCCCGTAGGTTTAGGAATCAAACCTTCTGCTCAATGGCTGATTTAGAGGAAGTAATGGCAGGAAACAGTATCGGACAACATTTCCGCGTGACTACGTTCGGAGAAAGTCACGGTATCGCACTAGGATGTATCGTAGATGGGTGCCCACCAGGATTAGAAATTACCGAAGCAGACCTTCAAAGAGATTTGGATCGTCGTCGCCCAGGTACTTCTCGTTATACAACGGCTCGCCGTGAAGCGGATGAAGTAAAGATTTTATCCGGTGTATTTGAAGGCCAGACTACGGGTACTTCTATTGGTCTATTGATTGAAAATACAGACCAACGCTCTAAAGACTATTCCGAAATTAAAGACAAGTTCCGCCCTGGCCATGCTGATTATACCTACCATCAAAAATACGGTGTGCGTGATTACCGAGGTGGCGGTCGCTCTTCTGCTCGTGAAACTGCAATGCGTGTTGCGGCAGGTGCGATTGCGAAGAAATACCTTAAGCAAGAATTTGGTGTTGAAATCCAAGCTTATCTTTCTCAAATGGGTGATATCTCAATTGATAAAGTGGATTGGAACGAGATCGAAAACAACGCTTTCTTCTGTCCTGATGCCGACAAAGTACCTGAATTTGATCAACTGATTCGTGATTTGCTAAAAGAAGGCAACTCGATCGGTGCGAAGATTCAAGTAGTTGCGACTAAAGTGCCTGTAGGCCTTGGTGAGCCAATCTTTGATCGTCTAGATGCAGACATCGCGCACGCTCTAATGAGCATCAATGCGGTGAAAGGTGTTGAGATTGGTGATGGCTTCGATGTCGTTAATCAACGCGGTAGTGAACACCGTGATCCATTAACTCCGGAAGGTTTCAGCAGCAACCATGCTGGCGGTATCTTAGGTGGTATTTCTACTGGCCAAGATATTGTGGCAAGCATTGCGCTTAAACCAACATCAAGCATTACCGTTCCTGGTGACACGATCACTAAAGACGGTGAAGCAACGCAGTTAATCACTAAAGGCCGTCACGATCCATGTGTTGGTATCCGTGCAGTGCCTATTGCTGAAGCGATGCTGGCTATCGTGTTGCTTGACCACTTACTGCGTCACCGTGGTCAAAACTTTGGTGTGACAACAGAAACGCCAAAAATCTAGTTCTGCTTCGTTTTATTCAGAACAGATTTGAAACTGATTTGAGAGAAACCAAAAAGGGTTGCTTCGTAATGAAGCAACCCTTTTTATATTCTGCGTCATTGAGAATATATTATCTAATGCACAGAGCTTTCCGGATCAAGCTGGAACGAAGGCAAGCGCCATTTGAATCTCACTGCTGCCATGCGCAGTAAATAGCCTACAACCAATGTCACGATCGTCGCGGTCACATCGTTTATGCCTAGTTCAAGAAGACCTAAGTACAAGCCTGAAGCGACAAGGGCGACAGATGCATACAACTCTTCATGCAAGACTAGTGGCGTTTGACGACAGATAAGATCGCGCAGTAGGCCACCAAACACGCCAGTCACTAATGCAGACACCATACAAATCATTGGGTGCAGACCCATGGTCATCGCTACTTTAGTACCAATGATACTAAATACGATAAGCCCCAGCGCATCCAAACGAATGAACAAGCCTTTTAGCTTGATTACCCATTTGGCTAATCCCGTTGTGATAACACCAGCAATACAAGTGATCGCCAGGTACTGGGGGTTTTCAACCCAGCCTAAAGGGTAATGGCCGAGTAAAATATCTCTTACTGTACCTCCGCCAATTGCCGTTGCACTCGCAACCAGCATTACACCAAACCAATCCATTTTTTGTTTGCCAGCACTGAGAGCACCGGTCATGGCTTCTGCCGTGATGCCAATGATATACAAAACACTTAGTAGCATTGCTGTAACTCTATAATTTAGGTCTATAAATTGGAGTCTTATAGGCCATAGGGATATAAAAATGAAGCGCGAGTGTAGTAGTAAAAACACTGATTGACGAATGAATATTTGTACCGTGAATAGGCATTTCAGATTAGCTAAACTAATCATTCACCTCAAAGTGGTGTAATCTGGGAGCAGCAATCGATTGTCATCGTAAAGTATTATGATCAACCTAATGTCATTGCCAGTGATAGGGCTTTACCGAGCGCTTAAAAAAACGCAAAATGCCCCAGTTCTTTTTACTTAAATTTGATCTTATGACACACGAATACCCAGACATCATCGACATTTTCAATCAAACCTTTTTCGAGAGCTTCAATACTAAGCTAGAACTGGGAGCGGACGAGCCTATATACCTGCCAGCCGATGAGGAGATTCCTCATCACCGTATCGTTTTTGCTCGTGGCTTTTATGCTTCAGCACTTCACGAGATAGCGCACTGGTGTGTGGCTGGTCCTGAGCGTCGCTTATTGGAAGATTTTGGTTACTGGTATGAGCCTGATGGCCGAACTGAGTCGGTTCAAGCTGAGTTTGAAAAAGTGGAAATTCGCCCACAAGCGTATGAATGGATCATTGCGACCAGCGCAGGCTTTCCTTTTAATGTTAGCTGTGACAATCTACACGGCGATTTTGAGCCAGATCGTTTGGCCTTTATGAATAAAGTACACAGCGAAGTCATGGGTATCTTTGAAGCTGGTCTGCCGCCTCGCGTGAAAATGCTCTCTGAAGCATTACGCAGCTTCTACGATGTAGAACCTTTATGTACTAGCCAATTTATTGTGAAATAAGAGAATATTATGATTATCGAATTTGAAGAAAAACTACTTGAATTAATTGATGCTCGCATTGAAAACGCATCAGATGATGAACTGTTTGCTGGTGGTTACTTACGTGGTCATATTTCTCTTTCAGTAGCTTCATGTGAAGAAGACGGCATTGAAGACGTAGCAGAAGTTAAGTTGCGTATTGAGAAGAGCCTAGAAGACGCACGTTCTGAATTGACGCCAGCCGATCGTACGATCGTTAATGACCTTTGGGTTGAGCTGCAAAACCAAGCTTAATTTTAGTCGTTTAGCATTATTCGTCTAGCGCTATTCGCTCACAATTCTCCCTCCTCATTTTTGAGCGAACCAATAATTTGAGACTCATTCGAATTTTTTGAATGAGTCCGTTCAATCCTTGTGATGGTTCCATTTTCTGACTACGTTATTCTAATCCCACTTAACGGAATCACAGAAAAGGTCACATCATGAAAGTTATCGCATTTGGCGCAAGCACCAGCTCTACCTCTATCAACAAAACTCTAGCAACTTACGCAGCTAACTTGATTGAAGGTGCTGAAGTCAAAGTTCTAAACATCAACGATTACAACGTTCCTATGTTCAGTGAAGACACTGAAAAAGAGATTGGCCAAGCGGAAGGTGCTCAAGCATTCTTACGTGACCTAGCAGAAGCTGACGCATTTGTTATCTCTTTCGCTGAGCACAACGGCCACTACCCAGCGGCGTACAAAAACCTATTTGACTGGGCGACACGCATTGAGCGTTCAGTATTTGGCGAGAAACCTGCGGTTTACTTAGCGACATCACCAGGCCCTGGTGGCGCACAAACAGTACTTGGCGCAGCAACTGGTTCGGCTCCGTACTTTGGTGGTAACGTTAAAGCATCGCTTTCAGTGCCTAGCTTCTACGATAACTTTGATTTTGAGTCTGGCGCTATCAGCAACGAAGAGATTGCTCAGCAGATCAAAGATGCGGTTGCTAAGCTGTAAACATCGTTCAATTTAGAACATCAGTTTAGATCAACACGAACAACAAAAAGCCCGAGTGACATAATGTCGCTCGGGCTTTCTAGCTTTTAGCCTTAGATATTTCTGATATTCAGAAACTTCAGAAACTTCAGAATAGCTGAACTAGAAACTATGAATTTGATTTAGAGTGCTTGTCTGCAACCCATCCAGCCGTTAATGCCTTACCTTTACGCAGTCTGCGCACCCACATTCTGCTTGGGTGAATCGCTTCAAGCACATCGACAGGTAAGGGAAGCGGTTCGCCACAAATTTGCGATGCTAACACTTCAGCTAATAATGGCGCAGAGCTCAAGCCACGTGAGCCTAGCCCGATAAAGCAGTATAGGTTAGGGAAGCTTGCTACCGTTTGAACATCATCAACAGAGTGACGTTGCGGGTTGAAGTTGTGCAGGTCTTGGTACTGTTCTTTGATTGATTCAAAATCGCCAACGTTTCCGACAAACGGAAGGTGGTCACGGCTTACGCTGCGGATGCCTTGGCGCGCTAGGTTGCCACTGGTGTCGACATCTTTTGTCCACTTTTGGTCTGGCAGCGACCCATGTAGGCGATCGCCATTGTGCTGCTGAACCTCAATATCAAATTCTTGGTCTATATTGGTTTTGTCATAGTTGGCACCAATACAGTGATGAGCATTGTTTGGATTCTGCGGCGTAAGATAGCCATCAAAGCACAACACGGTTTTTAGCTGGCTGAGACTTTCCGTGGTCGGAATATGGCTCACTTGGCCTTTAACTGGAGTTAGAGGTACAGGCTGAGTCTGCTCAAACTGAGTGAACTTGTGTCCGTTCGCGACAACTACTTGGTCGTGCTTGGTTTGAATCTCACCTTGTGGTGTCTCAATGGTGAGTTGCCATTGTTGTTCAACTTCGAGCCACTCAAGTTGAGTCACTTGATGTTGATAGTGCGCGCTCACTTGGTTGGTCTCTTCTAACCTGCCAATCAAACCTTGAGTCAGTTGGAGAGGGCTTAACCAACCTCCCAGTGGAAAGTAGACACTCTCTTTATCGACTGGTAAGCCAATCTTTTCGTTGGCTTGCTCTGGCGTTAAACGCTGAATCAGATCTGTGTGGAAATTGCCTTCTAACATGCGATTGAGCTTTTTAGTGGAGCCTTCATCCCACATCAAAATGTTCACGCCACACCAATTGTGATCGAAGTTTACTGATTGTGCTGCTTGATTAATAAATTGGCGGGCAAACAATAAGCCCGGACCAAATATTCTTGAAACATTAGATGTCGCTTCGCTGAGTAGCGGATAAATGGCGCCTTGGTTGTTACCTGAGGCATTGCCCGCAGCTTGTGGGTGTTCACAATAAAGGGTGATGTTTTTACCACGTCGGCTTAGCGTTTTGGCTAATGCAGCACTGGCGACACCACCACCGATAATGGCTATATCTTGTGAATTACTGTGTTGAGCTAGGCCATACCAAGGTTTGATGTTGGTGTGAGCGCGCTTTTCGCCAAGTCGGCCTGCAATCATTTCTCGCTTAGTACCAAAGCCTTTAACCTTTTTCATTTCAAAGCCGGCTTCAATCAGCCCACGGCGAACGAAGCCTGCTGCGGTGAAGGTGGCGCAGCTGCAATCTTGCTTTGCCAGTTTGGCCATGCCGTTGAATAGGTTTTGATTCCACATTTCAGGGTTTTTGCTTGGAGCAAAGCCATCTAAGAACCACGCATCGACTAAACCTTTGCGAGGGGTCGGCACGTTTGGCATACAATCCTTAATATCACCAAACCACAAATCAAGCGTGATAGCACCATCGCCTAACACAATGCGGTGACATTCGGGCAGGGCAATCGGGTAGTGTTCTTGGAGTTGTGTCGCATACTCCGCTAATTCTGGCCACGATTGGTGCGCTTTGATTAGATCATCTTTATTTAAAGGATATTTTTCAAAACTGATGAAATGTAACTCTTTGGTCGTAGCTTGTGGGTTATCTTTAAGAAAAGCATCGAACCATTGCCAGACTGCGAGAAAGTTTAAACCTGTACCAAAACCGGTTTCAGCAATCACAAAACGGCGTTGTTGATGTTCAACCCAACGCTCTGGAAGGTGGTTTTGTTTTAAAAAGACGTAGCGAGTTTCTTCTAAACCGTTAACATTAGAGAAGTAAACGTCGTCAAATTGGTCTGAAACTGGCGTGCCAGACTCATTCCATTCCAGCTCTGCATTAGTAATTGAAGTCATAAAATCTATCATTTTGTGATTTGAAGCGATATGTTGGTAGGGATTGTACGAATTTCTAGGAAAGCTGACCACTTTTGTTAGGCTTCTTAGTTATCATCTAGCTGAATTTAGAATTATAGGAATGTCACATGAAACGAGTCGTAATCACCGGTATGGGTATTGTTTCAAGTATCGGTAACAACGTCGAAGAAGTTTTAGCATCACTGAAAGAGGGTAAATCAGGTATTACCGCTTCAGAGCAGTTCAAGGAAAATGGCTTGCGCTCTCAAGTTTGGGGTAACCTAAAAATGAACCCTGCTGACCATATCGATCGCAAAAAAATGCGCTTTATGGGTGATGCAGCGGCATTCGCTTATCTTTCAATGGAGCAAGCAATTGCTGACTCTGGTTTAACTGAAGATCAAGTATCTAATGACCGCACGGGTATCGTAGCGGGTTCAGGTGGTGCTTCATCTCTAAACCAAGTAAACGCAGTAGACATCATCCGTGAAAAAGGCGTGAAGCGCGTTGGCCCATACATGGTTCCACGTACAATGGCTTCTACGGTTTCTGCTTGTCTAGCAACACCTTTCAAAATCCGCGGTGTGAACTACTCTATGAGTTCTGCATGTGCAACATCTGCACACTGTATCGGTCACGCAATGGAGCTTATCCAACTTGGTAAGCAAGACGTAGTATTCGCTGGTGGCGGTGAAGAACTAGATTGGTCTCTGACTATGATGTTCGACGCAATGGGCGCACTTTCTACTAAGTACAACGACACTCCAGAATTGGCTTCTCGTACTTATGATGCTGACCGTGACGGTTTCGTTATCTCTGGTGGCGGCGGTATGCTAGTTATCGAAGAACTTGAGCACGCTGTTGCTCGTGGCGCAAAAATTTACGGTGAGATCGTGGGTTACGGCGCAACTTCAGATGGCTACGACATGGTTGCTCCTTCTGGTGAAGGCGCGGTTCGTTGTATGAAGATGGCAATGCAAAACGTTGATGGCGTTGACTACGTGAACACTCACGGTACTTCAACTCCTGTAGGTGACGTTAAAGAACTTGGCGCAATCCAAGAAGTCTTTGGCGGCAACAGCCCTGCAATCTCAGCAACTAAAGCGATGACAGGTCACGCTCTAGGTGCGGCTGGTGTACACGAAGCAATTTACTCAACGCTAATGCTTGATAACGGCTTCATCGCACCAAGCATTAACGTTGCAAACCTAGACGAAGCGGGCGAAGGCCTAGACATCGTAACCGAAGCTCGTGAACAAGAGCTAACAACGGTTATGTCTAACAGCTTTGGTTTCGGCGGTACGAACGCAACGCTAGTAATCAAAAAATACCAAGGCTAATTGAAGCTAAGGTTAAATTAATAAAAGGTTAATCGTTAATGGGTGACGTGAGTGCTGATTCAACACGCACAGGTCACCCAGTAATCATGACCATCAGAACATAGCTTTTATAAATATGGTTTTAAGCGTGTTTTTTAACCCTAGCTTTGTAAGCTTCGCTTTAGAAAATAGCTTTTTAAATCAAGATTTAGAAGTTGAAAGGTTTCCAGAGCTTGATCAGTACTGGCTTTGGTTAGTACTGGTTGAACAGACGCAAGACTCTGTCTCCTGGAGAGCGAGATAGGATCCTTTTGTTCTGGATGTTTGCCCGATTGTTTATTCAATCGGGCATTTTTCGTTTTAGTCTTCTGACTTTTGCTTTTTGATTTTAGGTCTTGGTTCTTATTTCTGTTCTTGTTTGTGCAGACTAGGCGATTCAGCCCTTTATTTATAATGTATTCCAATTGCTACTCGACACCGTGTGTGGAATTTTGCACAATCATTTCAATTCACATTTAGGTCGATAGACCCCAACAAAAGTACTCGCCAAATGAAAATCTTAATCGACGAAAATATGCCTTATGCTGAAGCGCTTTTTAGCCAGCTAGGGGAAGTGACAATGAAGTCTGGTCGCACATTAACGGCTGACGACCTAGTTGACGTAGACGCTTTGATGATTCGCTCTGTCACCAAGGTGAACGAGTCATTGATCAGCAAAGCCAACAAGCTGAAGTTTGTCGGCACAGCGACGGCAGGTATGGATCATGTCGACCAAGAATTGATGAAAGAACGTGGCATTTTCTTTACTGCAGCCCCAGGCTGTAACAAGGTGGGTGTGGCTGAGTACGCGTTCAGCGCGATGATGGTGTTGGCTCAGCAGCAAGGTTTCTCTGTATTCGAAAAAACGGTCGGTATTATCGGCTGTGGCCAAGTGGGTAGCTATTTAGCAAAGTGCCTTGAAGGTATTGGTATTAAAGTTCTGCTGAACGATCCTCTAAAACAGCAAGAGGGTGATACTCGCGAATTTACTGAGCTAGATACTCTGCTTGAGCAGTCAGACGTCATCACTCTGCATACGCCAATCACTAAGACAGGTGAGTTCCCAACGCATCATTTGATCAATGAGCAAGTACTGAACAATTTACGTGCTGATCAAATTCTGATTAATGCGGCTCGTGGCCCAGTTGTTGATAACCAAGCGTTAAAAGCTCGCTTGCAAAAAGCCGATGGTTTCACTGCCGTTCTTGATGTATTTGAGTTTGAACCTGAAGTCGACTTTGAACTTCTTCCGTTGCTCGCTTTTGCAACACCTCACGTAGCGGGCTACGGTTTAGAGGGTAAAGCGCGTGGTACCACCATGATCTTCAACAGTTATTGTGAGTTTTTAGGTACTGAACAGCGTGCTTATGCAAGCGACCTTCTGCCGACAGCGCCAGTGCCTCAAATGAAATTAGATAGAGCTTGGGATGAAGCAACACTGCACAATTTGACTCAGTTGATCTATGATGTGCGCAAAGACGACGCCTTATTCCGTCGCAATATCTCTACGCCGGGTTCTTTTGACAAGATGCGTAAAGAATATTGGGACCGCAGAGAGTACAGTGCAGTCGAGTTAACGGGCGACGAATCTTGTAATTTAACGCCGTTATCTAAACTCGGTTTTATGGTAAAGCCAACTTTATAAAAGAGAGAAACAATGAGCCAAGAATTTAATATTGCTATTTTAGGTGCGACTGGTGCGGTTGGTGAAACCATTCTTGAAGTACTTAAAGAGCGTAAATTCCCTGTCGGTGAAATGCACTTACTAGCAAGTGAACGTAGTGAAGGCAAAACTTCCCGTTTTAACGGCAAAACAATACAAGTACAAAACGTAGAAGACTTCGATTGGTCTCAAGTACATATTGCGTTTTTCTCTGCAGGTAGCGAGCTTTCAGAACGTTGGGCTCCAATCGCCGCTGACGAAGGTGTGGTTGTTATCGATAACACCTCACGTTTCCGTTACGAATACGATGTTCCTCTAGTTGTGCCTGAAGTGAACCCTGAAGCGATTGCTGAGTTCCGTAACCGCAACATCATTGCGAACCCGAACTGTTCTACTATTCAGATGGTAGTAGCACTTAAACCGATTCACGATGAAGTGGGTCTTGAGCGTATTAACGTTTCAACTTACCAATCTGTGTCTGGTGCAGGTAAGCCGGGTATCGATGAGCTAGCAGGTCAAACGGCTAAGCTTCTTAACGGTATGCCAGCTGACAAGTCAGCGTTCTCACAGCAGATCGCGTTCAACTGTATTCCTCAAATTGATGAATTTACAGAGAACGGCTACACACGTGAAGAAATGAAGATGGTTTGGGAAACTCAAAAGATCTTTGCTGATTCATCAATCACGGTTAACCCGACTTGTGTTCGCGTACCAGTATTCTACGGTCACGCAGAGTCTCTACACATTGAAACTCGCGCGCCAATCGGTGCAGAGCAAGTGGTTCAGCTTCTAGAGAACACGGAAGGCGTAGAAGTTTTCCAAGCTCTAGATTTCCCAACTCAGGTTCGTGATGCTGGTGGTAAAGACCACGTAATGGTTGGTCGTATTCGTAACGACATCAGCCATCACAGCGGTGTGAACATGTGGGTTGTCGCTGATAACGTTCGTAAAGGCGCAGCAACAAACGCAGTTCAAATCGCTGAAGTTCTGATTCGCGATTACTTCTAAGCTTCACTGCTTTGATAAACAAGCCTCACTCTTTTAGTGGGGCTTTTTTAATCGATTGAAAATATTGTTAGTCAAATTGTGTGAAATTGCTGCGAATATTGTCGCTGCAACACATTTTTTGTTTTCATCTCTATAGCTTTACGTCGTTTATCCGATATATTTAACAGTTCATCAATTTATTCGAATTTAAGCACCTAGCTGAGCCTTTTATGTTTCAATTTTTCAAGCCGTGGTTAATGCCTTTTGCCATTCTCATGGCGACTCAGATTTCCGTTGTTCGTGCAGATTCCATTCGAGTTGTAGGGCCTAATGGCCAGATACAATCAGCGCCTACGTTTTCCGAACCTCTTCAAAGAGCACAATTGAATCGTGCTGGGCCTTCTCGTTTTTACGGCCCAACTTTGGGGTCGGAAACATTGTGGTCAATTGCCTCAAAGTTACGCCCTGATAATTCCGTTTCAGTTCAGCAAACCTTGTTGGCTATTTATCGTCTAAATCCACAAGCGTTTGAAAACCAGAATATCCACAGCTTGCTGCCTGCCAGTAATTTACGAGTGCCTTCTTTAGAGCAAGCACGTGCAAGTTCTACACAGCAAGCCGTTAACATCATGAATACGCACCTTGCTAAGCTCGATGCTCCTGCAAGTAAGCCTGTCGCTTCAAAACCAAAAGCGTCGAGTTCTGATGCAAAAAATGTTGCTCTTGCTAAGCAAGTAAGCACTACTG
>NZ_JBFRSN010000115.1:0-20447 GCF_041473595.1 Vibrio sp. 10N.222.46.A1 | reverse complement strand
AACATAACCTTTACACAAGTTTCAAAACTTGCATATTACGAACAAGCTTGTCATAAATAGACGCTGGATTAATAGTAAGGATGCAAAATGAGTAAGCTGTACGTTGGCTCCGAAGTCGGTCAATTAAGACGAGTTCTCCTAAATAGGCCTGAAAGGGCACTCACCCACCTCACCCCTTCTAACTGTCATGAGCTACTCTTTGATGATGTACTTGCAGTAGAAGCAGCAGGTGAAGAACATGATGCCTTTGCGACAACACTTCGTGACCAAGACGTTGAAGTGTTATTACTGCATGACCTACTGGTTGAGACACTCGCTGTAGCACAAGCTCGTGAGTGGCTGCTTAATACTCAAATCTCTGATTTCCGTTACGGCCCTACATTCGCGCGTGATTTAAGAGAGTACCTTGCTCAAATGGACAATGAGCACTTGGCTACGATCCTACTTGGTGGTTTAGCCTACTCTGAGCTTCCTATTAAATCTTCTTCAATGCTACCGAAGATGCACCGCCCACTTGATTTCGTTATTGAGCCGCTACCTAACCATCTATTTACCCGCGATACTTCTTGCTGGGTTTATGGCGGTGTCTCTCTTAACCCGATGATGATGCCTGCTCGTCAACGAGAAACGAATCACTTGCGAGCAATATATCGCTGGCACCCTGTATTCGCAGGGCAAGATTTCATTAAGTACTTCGGTGATGAAGATCTTCATTACGACAACGCCAATATTGAAGGTGGAGATGTACTGGTTATCGGTAAAGGCGCTGTTCTTATCGGTATTTCGGAGCGTACCAAGCCACAAGGTGTCGAAAATCTAGCTGCGAGTTTATTCAAGTCCGGTCAAGCTAAAGAAGTGATTGCGATTGATTTACCGAAGCACCGCTCTTGTATGCACCTTGATACGGTCATGACTCACATGGATATCGATACATTCTCAGTCTATCCAGAGATCGTTCGTAAAGACCTAGATACTTGGCGCTTAACGCCGAAAGAAAATGGCGAAATGCGAGTAGAGAAAGCTGAAAACTACCTAACAGCGATTGAAGGCGCACTGGATCTCGATCAACTGAAGATCATCACAACTGGTGGTGATAACTACGAAGCTGAACGTGAACAGTGGAATGACGCTAACAACGTACTGACGGTGAAACCGGGTACGGTTATCGGTTATGAGCGTAATGTTTACACCAATGAGAAATACGACAAAGCAGGCATCGAAGTTCTGACAATTCCAGGCAATGAACTGGGTCGCGGTCGTGGTGGCGCTCGTTGCATGAGCTGTCCTATAGAAAGAGACGGTATTTAACTCAAGTAGTTCAGTAAAGCGAACACATAACTTATCTAGGCCAGTACCATTGTACTGGCCTTTTTTATCAAATTAATAAAATAACTATTCACAAATATAGCATTTTTATGTTTAACTAAGTTCTTCATTGATTCTATATACCCAAGGAGCGAGAGATGGCATTTAATCTTCGCAATCGTAACTTTCTAAAACTTCTCGACTTTACTCCTAAAGAGATTCAGTTTTTACTCGACCTGTCTGCTTACCTTAAAAAGGCTAAGTATGCAGGTACAGAGCAAAAAAAGCTTAACGGTAAAAACATCGCTTTGATCTTTGAAAAAGCATCAACTCGAACTCGATGTGCCTTTGAGGTAGCTGCTTTTGATCAAGGAGCTCAAGTCTCTTATTTAGGCCCTTCTGGTTCTCAGATTGGTCAAAAAGAATCAATGAAAGATACCGCGCGTGTATTAGGTCGTATGTACGATGGTATTGAATATCGTGGTTTTGGCCAGAGTATTGTCGAAGATCTTGGCGCTTATGCTGGCGTTCCAGTGTGGAATGGCCTTACTGATGAGTTCCATCCAACTCAGATCTTGGCTGATTTCCTCACTATGCTTGAGCATGGTCGCGGTAAACATCTGCATCAAATCAGTTTTGCTTACCTAGGCGATGCACGCAACAACATGGGTAATTCTCTGTTAGTCGGTGCCGCGAAGATGGGTATGGATATTCGCCTTATTGCACCTAAAGCTTTCTGGCCAGAAGAACAGCTTGTCGAAGAATGCCAAGCAATTGCGCAAAATACAGGTGCACAAATAACGCTGACTGAAGACGTTGCCGAAGGCGTAAAAGGTTGTGATTTCCTTTACACCGATGTTTGGGTTTCTATGGGTGAAGCACCTGAAGCTTGGGACGAACGCGTGGCTGTGATGACACCTTACCAAGTGAATATGGATGTCATAAAGCTCACAGGTAACCCTCAAGTGAAGTTCATGCATTGCCTGCCAGCTTTCCACAACAATGAAACCGTGATCGGCCAGCAAGTCGCAGACAAATATGGAATGAACGGTTTGGAAGTAACAGACGAAGTATTTGAGTCCGACTACTCAATTGTGTTTGATGAAGCAGAGAATCGCATGCACACCATCAAAGCAGTAATGGTCGCGACACTTGGCCAATAGAGAATAATGAAAGTAAACAAAGCTTGATGTAATCGCTTGCGCTCACAAATTGAAAGCGTATAATTCTCGGCAATTTGTCTGAGAGTAGTGAAAATGACGCCAAGCAATGTTGTGATAAAACATAATGATATTGTGAAAACACATAATAAAATTGTGAAGACACCAAATATTGCTCGCAAGCTAGCATGCTTGCCAGGCCGTCTATTCTGCTTTTCAGCACTTTTTTAAAGCCTCCCATTATGGGGGGCTTTTTTATGGCCAATACATTATTGTGGGGAAGAAGATCATGGCGAATTCGCTCTATCAAAAGCACATCATCTCAATTCCAGAGCTTTCTCGTGAAGAGCTAGAATTAATTGTTCAAACGGCAGGTCAACTTAAAGCTGAACCAAACCCAGAACTCATCAAGAACAAAGTTGTTGCAAGCTGCTTCTTCGAACCTTCAACGCGAACTCGTCTCTCTTTTGAAACGGCTATTCAGCGCATCGGTGGTGATGTGATTGGTTTCGATAGCGGTGGTAACACGTCACTGGCGAAGAAAGGCGAAACGCTGGCAGACTCAGTACAGGTTATCTCTTCATACGTTGATGCTTACGTAATGCGCCACCCCCAAGAAGGCGCAGCGCGTCTGGCTTCTGAGTTCTCTAACGGTGTACCTGTGATTAACGCGGGCGACGGCGCAAACCAACACCCAACACAAACGCTATTAGACCTGTTCTCTATCGCCGAAACTCAAGGCCGCCTCGACAACCTTAACGTTGCATTCGTTGGTGATCTTAAGTACGGCCGTACGGTTCACTCACTAACTCAAGCACTAGCGAAGTTCGACAACATCTGTTTCTACTTCGTTGCTCCAGAAGCACTGGCGATGCCTGACTACATTTGTGAAGAGCTTGATGAAGCGGGTATTAAGTACCAACTGCTGACAGACATGGAAGATGTGATTCCAGAGTTGGATGTTCTGTACATGACTCGAGTTCAAAAAGAACGTTTTGATGAATCGGAATACGCGCACATCAAATCAGCGTACATCCTGACGGCTCCGATGTTGGAAAATGCACGTGATAACCTAAAGGTTCTTCACCCTCTTCCTCGTGTTGATGAAATTACGATTGATGTCGATAAAACGCCTTACGCTTACTACTTCCAGCAAGCTGAGAACGGTGTTTACGCACGTGAAGCATTGTTAGCCCTTGTTCTTAACGAAACGCTGTAGAGGAGAGATATCATGTCTAAAGAGACTCAATTAAAAGTTGAAGCAATCAAGAACGGAACGGTTATCGACCATATCCCAGCCAACATCGGGATCAAGGTACTCAAACTGTTCGACATGCATAACTCTAATCAGCGAGTAACGATTGGCCTAAACCTGCCATCCTCTGCTCTAGGCGGTAAAGACCTGCTCAAGATAGAGAATGTGTTTATCACTGAAGAACAGGCGAGCAAGTTAGCACTTTACGCGCCTCACGCGACCGTAAACCAAATCGAAGATTACGAAGTAGTTAAGAAGCTACCACTAGAACTTCCTGAGCAAATCAACGATGTGTTCGAGTGTCCAAACACCAACTGTATTACTCACAATGAACCCGTTGAAAGCAGCTTTAAGATCTTTGAAAAGAAAGAAGATATTCGATTGAAGTGTAAATACTGCGAAAAAGTCTTCTCTCGTGAGATCGTAACAGAAAGATAACGTCATACGGCAACGCCGATCGAACGCAAAAACTATTCAATACCTCGCCTGTGCGGGGTATTTTGCTCTTTACCTATCCTAAGTTTGAAGGCACACTAAAAATCGCTTTTTATCCAATAACTGATGGAATAACCAATGACTAAAGTACTTCACACAGAATCTGCTCCAGCTGCAATCGGCCCATACGTACAAGGTGTTGACCTTGGCAATATGGTTCTGACTTCTGGTGGCGTGTCTGTTGGTGATGCTGACTACATCAAACTCGCGTTAGATAAGTTGGGTGAGATTAACTTCTGGCGTATCAACATGCGTCCAGGTCGCCCTCTTGCTTACGGCAAAATTGAAGACAAACCTTTCTTCGGTTTACCTGGCAACCCAGTAGCCGTGATGGTGTCGTTCATTAACTTTGTAGAACCTGCAATCCGCAAGCTACAAGGTCAAACTAACTGGACACCAGTGAAAGCGAACGCGATAGCGACTGAGCAATTACGTTCTCGTCAAGGTCGTACTGAGTTCAGCCGTGGCGTGTTCTCAATGAACGAATCAGGCGTGCTTGAAGTAAAAACAACCGGTAAGCAAGGTTCAGGTATTCTACGTTCAATGAGCGAAGCAAACTGTCTAATCGAGATTTCACCAGCGGTAGACACTGTAAAAGCCGGTGAAACGGTGACGATCATTCCTTTGCAAGGTCGTGTGTAAATAAACAAGATTGTTAGCTTTAAGCTAGCGAATTCAGAGTAATACATACTCTAAATAGATGAAGCCCCTGATATTGGATATCAGGGGCTTTCTTTTTATGGGGGGTTGTATACAGAGTTGAACTAAACAAGCTCGACTTTAAGTAATCTGCAATCGACCAAATTATAGTTGTTACGGCCATTTTCTTTGATTTGATAGAGCTGTTTGTCTGCAATATCACAAATCATTTTAAAGTTTCGATCCACATTGTCACTGGCTAAGTCGACGTTAACCCCACCAATAGAGAGTGTTAATTGTTCCGCATAGAGAGCTTTAGGGTTTGCTAATTTGACTTCATTTAACATCTTTCGCAGAGTGACAACCTTATTTTCAATATCACTACTACTCTGTCCGAAGCAAATCGCCATGAACTCATCACCGCCATATCTGAAAAGGTAGTCATTCTTGGTTGTGAATGTTTTTTTAAGTAAGCGACTGATAATACGAAGCGCTTCGTCGCCCTCTAAATGCCCATGAAAATCGTTATAAGCTTTATACTCGTCAACATCGATCATAAGGACCGCTAGAGATTGTTTTTGGTAGTAAGCGTTATGTATTAAGACTGGCGTGATGTTATCTAATTGATATCTATTAGCTAGACCTGTTAGTGGGTCAGTAGTACTCAAGATTTCGAGTGTTTGATTCGCACTTTCTAAACGCTGTCGTTGCTTTTGATTTTCTAGCGACACGGCAATAAAGCTAGCTAAATGTTCTATAAGCTGACAGTGGTGTTCCTGATATTGGTTTGGTAGATGATGCTGAACTGACAGAAAGCCGATTAATTTTTCATTAAGAATGATTGGCGTTAGAATCATTGAGTTAGTATCAAGCTCGCCACGAAACGTAACGAAATTATCGTCTTGTGTGGTTTTACCGATATAGGGTTCTAGAGCCGCATCTGTCGCGCTATTAAAATGAACGGTAGCTCGCTTGCGAATCACATACGTACCAATGGTTTGGTTCTCTTGGCAAACTACTTTTAGGTTCGGTATTAATCCTTGAGTATCAACAAAATAGCGGTAGTCGAGTATGTCTGATTTATCGTCATACATAGCAATCCCAAACTCAGATGTTGGTAGAATCATATTTATCTTATGGAGTATCTCAGGCAGTACGCTTTCTAAATCTGCAGCGGTTGCTATGAATTGACCAATATCAGTGAGCGCACCCATATATTTTTGCATTTGAGTCAGAACGTCATTTTTCTTCTTACTCTGAATGGTACCTACCCCTTCTAGAATACGTTCGCTCTGTTCGCGCTCATAACTTCTCATGTGTTTTTCTAAAAGATCCACATGCTGAGTTTGAAGTGCCGCTAAACCAGACCAATCCTCTTCATCTCGAAAGAGCTTCGCCTTAGTTTGGGCATAGATAGCATAAGAACGGTAACTACTCTTTAGATCAAAATTCTGTTCGAGAAAAGCGCACCCTACTTTTGCTTGTTCTCGCTCTCCAATGCCTTCTAAGAATTGAAACCAGTAAACCAAATTTTCTTTTCGATTATGCTCATCTCTCGATTTTTTGAAGTGCTCTTCTGCCTGATAAAATGCATCTAATACATCACTATCATCGAAGCCTCCCCACAAGAGCATGGTTTGCCCTAGGTAACTATGACAAAGAGCTATCGTCCTGTGACTAGAAAGCGAGGTGCCTATTCTTTTCGCTTCCATAATGGCGCTAACCGCTTGCTCAAACTCATTTGTATGTGCACAGCTATAGGCTAGGTTTAAATGGCTGACAGCACAATCTAACAGGCGATTCGCATTTTGAGATGAAATAATGGCTTTACGAGCATATTGCTTCGCTTGTTCGTATTTTTCTAAGCTTAAGTGCAAGTCACTTAGATTACAGAATATAAGTGACTTAAAATTGTCATCAACTAGGTGTAAGTTTTCTAGTGTCTCTGAGTAACAAGCATACGCTGATTGATAATCACCACGAATGTTATGGGTAGACGCAAGTAACCCGATGACAAATACATATAGTTGAATTTCTTCAGGAGCAATGACGTTTAGGCAGGCTTTATAATGCTCAGCAGCGTCAGAAAGGTTATCGTGGCGATAGCTTGTGAAACCTTTAAGGAAACGCGCGATTGAATCCGGGATCGGTTGATTATTAGCTTCGCATAGACTCGTTATTCTGTCTTCGACTTCTTTTAATCCTTTGATTCCAGGGTAGTTCTGGATTCGCGTTATAATTCCCATGATCTTTGGGTAAAGCGTATTGCTCATAAGTTCCGTTTAAGTCAGCCAGATTAAAAAATAACGAATAGTATACCACAAAATGCTTATTACACATTCCATTCATGAGGCTAATAAGTGGTAATTTCCTATCATTATCTTGAGTGGCGTACTGTTTTTATGTAGAGTGCGCGCAAAGTAATAATTATATTGGAGAGCACCATGGCTCGTACCATTCTGTACACTTATAAAGATGAAGACAAAGAGTTATTGTTTTCGAAACAAGAACACCGCACGATCCAAGAAGCTGTTGCAGCAGCTGAAGGTATCGACATCACTGAGTATCTAAAAACTGAGCAGCAGCTTGAGTTCATTTCTGATACTAAAGCGGTTCGTAACTACCAAGACAACTATTTCCGTAAGCTTGGTTTTACTAAGCTTACATTGAAGCAAAAAGACAACCTTGGTGTTGGTAAAAAGAAGAAGTAAGCCCTCTGGCTCTTTTTCTTGATATGTAGCTTCTAGCTTTTCGTTTGTAATTAGAGCTAAGAGCTGAAGAAACGAAAACACTGAACAATAAAAAATGCCGCAACCTCTTTCGAGATTGCGGCATTTTTATTTGTTCTTTTTAACTATCTAACCTTAGCTAGCTTAACGTTAAGTTGCGATTACTTAATATTAAGGAATGCAGCGCCACGAACACCGCCTGAATCACCGTGTTTCGCTTTGATGATCTTAAGAACACCTGAGTCCATTTCAACGACTGCATAGCCGTACACTTCTAATACGTTTAAGAAGAAGCTGTAATATTGCTCTTCATTGAGTACGTCGTAGCTGCGTACATCGATTTTTCCGCGCACCGAAGGGTCGACGATGATCGTCTTCTCTAGATTACGGCCAACAATATTAATAAACTCTTGGATATCAGTGCCTTTAAAGCTGGCACTAAAATCACTCGCGATGGCGGCGGGTGTGCAGATTAAGCTTCCTGCCAATAACCATGCACTTTTCTTAAACCAATGCTTCACGTACTTCTCCTACACTTTCGTCCTTCGTTAGACGCAAAGTTTTAAAATTCAATAAACACTTCATGTTGTTGACCATCTCTCTCGACGACGAGATTTAGCTCTGTCAGCTCTGAGATAGAACGGAATATGTTGCCCATAGCAGCGGGGTCTGTCAGGTCTTGCCCATTTAACTGAGTCGCGATATCTCCGTTTTGGAGCCCTACTGAGTTAAAAAGTTCTGAATCTTTGCCTGGACTCACTCGATAACCAATCACTTTATCGTCGCGCTTGACCTGGGACAGTCGAACATATTGGAAGATTTGTTGCGGATCTTTCATTATCTTCGCTTTAATTTCATCTAGCTTTTGCTCTGCTGAAGCAGGGTTATTACCACGAACCGAAGAAGAAGCGCGAGGTGGCGCAGGGGCTGAGACAGCTAAACGCTTGTACTCAATACCTTCAAGCATCAAGGTTTCGTCTCGACCTGAGTTATCAATAATGACACGGTCGACTAATACGGCTTTAAGCTTAGCTCTAGTGCCTTCTATCTCTTCATTAATTCCGTAGGTCGCCTGCGTACCGCGATTAGCGATCACCGCTAAGCTCCGTTTTGGATTAGAACTGGCAACAGCACCGACCAAAACTAGATTTAATCGTGTCTTTGGCGCATCTTGGATAACTTGCTGTTCAACCACAACTGGCGTGGTTGGGTTATAGGCACCAAAAAGGTTGCTCCGCTGCAAAGAAGATATATCAAGGGTCGATTGAGGAGTAGAAAATGATGAAGCTGTTGCTTTCCAAGGCACGACGGTTTGCTCAGCAGGTTCAATAAACCATGCAAGCTGCCCTAAAATCCATGCGGAAGCTGCAATCAACATACAACACATCGCTAGGCTTAGTTTCTGCTGAAGTACAAATCCATTTTCTAATAAGCGGCTCAACACAGGAGAATTTCCTGCGCGATTTTTGAGCTCTAAAAAGTTCACTTTCCTTGCCCCTTTTCATGACGACAAATGCTGCAAATCATTAAACTTTCAGCTTTTTTATTCATTCGTTCGATACCAAGCTTATTTAAGCATAAGATCCTGAACTATATCATAGCAAATCTATAAAGCGGCATTACATGGCTATTTTGTATTATGACTTGAAAAAAATGCCAACCGCCTCCACTTTAAGCTTCTACTTAATGTAATTAAAAGCATGTTGCGCACTGTTCATTACAGTTAAACCGCATTCATTTCTCACTTAATAAGGCGCAGCCCTATATGAAAACTACTAATGAAGCTGTCAGACTCGATAAATGGTTGTGGGCAGCTCGTTTTTACAAAACCCGGTCTATTGCTCGCAATATGGTCGATGGTGGCAAAGTCCACTATAATGGTCAGCGCAGCAAACCAAGTAAAATTGTCGAACTTGGAGCAGTGATTACCCTGCGCCAAGGTAATGAAGAAAAGACGGTGACAATCGAGAAAATCTCGGCCCATCGTGGTGGAGCTCCTATAGCTCAAACCCTCTATGAAGAAACCACCGAGAGCTTGGCAAAGAGAGAAGAGTTTGCAACACAACGTAAACTGAACGCTCATAACCCAGCACCAGAACGTCGCCCAGATAAAAAGCAACGTCGTGACATCATCAAGTTCAAGACTCAATAAGCTAGAAGGAATAGCCAAATGGCCAACCCAATGTCTACAAGTAATGTTTTAAATCGCTACCTATTTGAAGACCTATCAGTTCGTGGTGAATTGGTACAGATGGACGAAGCATACCAACAGATTATTTCTAGCAAGGAATACCCAGCGCCAGTACAAAAGCTGTTGGGTGAGCTACTGGTTTCAACGACGCTACTAACAGCGACTCTAAAGTTTGAAGGCTCTATCACCATGCAACTGCAAGGTGATGGCCCTGTATCTCTAGCTGTTATCAATGGCGATAACGATCAGAAGATCCGTGGCGTTGCTCGCTTTGATGGTGACATTGCCGACGACGCTGGCCTGCACGATCTAATAGGTAAAGGTCACCTAGTGATCACTATCGATCCTAAAAAAGGTGAGCGTTACCAAGGTATCGTTGGTCTTGAAGGTGACACTTTAGCTGAAGTCCTTGAAGGTTACTTCGCAAACTCTGAACAGCTAAAGACACGTCTATGGTTGCGCACTGGCGAGCATGAAGGTAAAGCACACGCTGCTGGTATGTTGCTACAAGTGATGCCAGACGGCACTGGTACGCCAGACGACTTCGAGCACCTAGAGCAGCTAACTGACACAGTTAAAAATGAAGAGCTATTCACTCTAGAAGCAAACGAACTGCTTTACCGTTTGTACAACCAAGAGAAAGTACAACTGTTCACACCACAACCGGTTGAATTCTTCTGTGGTTGTTCACGTGACCGAAGCGGTGCCGCTATCATTACTGTCGCTCAAGAAGAGATCTACGACATCCTTAGCACTGAAGGCAGCGTTGCTCTACACTGCGATTACTGTGGCACAAACTACTCGTTCGACAAGAATGATGTTGATGCTCTGTATGCAGAAGCGGCAGATAAAGGCAGCAATACGGTTCATTAATTTACGGCGTACCAAAAACACGTAATTTACCCCAAAAAGGTCAGCACTACGCTGGCCTTTTTTGTGATCAAAATATCGCAAACTCCGTAACATCTCGTAATAAAATCACCTCTTAATTTTAATCAATTAATAATGTTCTCTCCTCTAGCGCAAAGGTTTGCGTACAGGATAGACTAGTCAGGCCAATATGTGATGAGGCGCTTAAAACCCCATGGTTAATATGGATATTTTTTGAGCTATATCCCTGTTTCCCCCGAGCCTCGTTGCTAGCATGGTGAGCAGATAACAATAAAAAATTAATACAAAATCCCTACAAAATATCCTACAAGGAGCACCTATGACCGTTATGGAACATACTAAGGCTGCACAAATTGATCTAACTAAGCACGGACTGACTGGCGTTACTGAAGTTCTTCGTAACCCTAGCTACGAGCAGTTATTCGTTGAAGAGACACTGCCAGGTTTGGAAGGCTACGAAAAAGGCGTAGTAACGGAACTAGGCTCTGTTGCGGTTGACACTGGTATCTTTACTGGCCGCTCACCAAAAGATAAGTACATTGTTAAAGATGACACCACGCGCGATACCATGTGGTGGTCAGATCAAGGCAAAAACGACAACAAACCGATTACAACTGAAGTATGGGATGAGCTTAAAGAGCTTGTGACAACTCAGCTATCTGGCAAGCGCCTGTTTGTCATTGACGGTTACTGTGGTGCTAACCCTGATACGCGCTTAAGTGTACGTATTATCACTGAAGTAGCATGGCAAGCGCACTTCGTTAAGAACATGTTCATTCGTCCAACAGACGAAGAGCTAGCAACGTTCGAACCTGATTTCGTGGTAATGAACGGTGCTAAAACAACTAACCCTAACTGGGAAAAGCAGGGTCTCAACTCTGAAAACTTCGTTGCTTTCAACCTAACAGAACGCGTTCAAATCATCGGTGGTACTTGGTACGGCGGTGAGATGAAGAAAGGCATGTTCGCAATGATGAACTACCTACTTCCTCTGCAAGGCATTGCTTCAATGCACTGTAGTGCTAACGTCGGTGAAGAAGGCGATGTGGCGATTTTCTTCGGTCTATCAGGCACAGGTAAAACAACCCTTTCAACCGACCCTAAACGTGAGCTAATCGGTGATGATGAGCACGGTTGGGATGACGATGGTATCTTCAATTTCGAAGGTGGTTGTTACGCCAAGACCATTCGCCTATCTAAAGAAGCAGAACCTGAAATCTACAATGCTATCCGTCGCGATGCGCTACTAGAAAACGTAACGGTTCGTGGCGATGGTTCTATCGATTTTGATGACGGCTCAAAAACCGAGAACACTCGTGTTTCTTACCCGATTCACCATATCGACAACATCGTTAAGCCAGTATCAAAAGCCGGTCACGCTCAAAAGGTTATCTTCCTGACTGCTGATGCATTTGGTGTGTTACCACCTGTTTCTAAACTGACTCCAGAGCAAACGAAGTACCACTTCCTATCTGGCTTCACTGCGAAACTAGCAGGTACAGAGCGTGGTATTACTGAACCAACACCAACGTTCTCTGCGGCATTTGGGGCGGCATTCCTAACTCTTCATCCAACTCAGTACGCTGAAGTACTTGTGAAGCGTATGGAAGCAGCTGGCGCTGAAGCTTACCTTGTGAACACTGGTTGGAATGGCACTGGCAAACGTATCTCAATCCAAGATACTCGTGGCATCATCGACGCTATCCTAGATGGCTCAATCGACCAAGCTGAGACTAAGGTTATCCCTATGTTTAACCTAGAAGTACCACTAGCGTTGCACGATGTTGACCCAGCGATTCTTGATCCACGTGACACGTACACTGACCCTCTACAATGGGAAAGCAAAGCGAAAGATCTAGCAGAGCGCTTCATCAACAACTTTGATAAGTACACAGACAACGCTGAAGGTAAGTCACTGGTTGCGGCTGGCCCTCAACTGGACTAACCCAATCATCTGCTCGGGCCAAGCCAAAAGCGAACGCCCAATTTAAAATGATATTTTTGTAGCAAGCCCCTCTTTTGAGGGGCTTTTTTGTTGATGCTTGACCCTTTTTGTTCCACTCTGTTTTAAGACGATTGAAATTTAAGGCTTTCAGGGAATGAAAAAGGTATTCATGGTGTTCGGCATTGCGTTGGCTATCGCCGTTGCAACTATCGCAGCATTGCTATTAAGCCTGCAAACCCAATACCGTACGGATATTACTAACTTTTTTATCAAACATGCGATTGAACAACCTGTGCTCATTGAAGATGTTGAGTACCAGTCGCCTTATCACATCACCTTAATGGGCATTACCCAAAGCCAACCTGAAAAACAAACACCGCTGTATATCGACAAGATTGACCTTTGGTTCAGCTCCAGCTCGATTACGGAGGCCAAACTGGTCTTTGAATCTGTTTTGATCAGTGGCCTACAGTTAGAAGCCGACGACCTAGAAACGCTCACCTCTTTATTTACCCAGCCAAGCATTAAGATCCACCAGCTGGCCATCAACAATCTCGACTTTTCAACCCCAGACTTTAACGCGCGAGGCATCGACCTTCAGATCTCCGACCCAACGTGGAACAACGACAACTCACTTCTACCTTATGGAAAAACCCAACTTTCTGCCTCACAGCTGTATTGGCAAGGCGAAGCGTTCGATAACCTGTTGATTGACCTAGATCTTAAATCAAGTGATAGCACCCTGTATGGCGCTTCGTTTGACTGGCGTGGTGCCAAAATTTCTGGTCAAGCAGAGCAGTATCAGCAAGATTGGTCGTTGGTGAATGTGACCGTCGATGGCTTGCGACTCAATCAGAAACAGACCCAAAGCCTACTAAGCAAAGAATGGGATGTGGCAGGTATTCAGATCAATCACATCAATAGCTTAGATATTCTGCGTAGCGATGTAGAGTGGCAAGATGGCCACCTCGCAGCTTTTGATGCCTCGTTAGAAAATATCCAACTGCCTTTTGAGCTGTGGAAGCAACAGAGAGCCATTTTCTCTCTGCAAGCAGAGGGAGTGAGCATTGATGATGACATGTTCATAGAGCCAAGTATCAAGCTCAATTTAGATCCGAACCAGATTCTGATTGAAGACTTCTATACTCAATTCCTACAGGGCACTGTTCAACTTAATGGCAAAGTAACCCCTAACAGCATTCTATTAGCACAGCTCGACCTGCAAGGTATAAAGTGGATTACGGAAAGCCAAGATAGCCCTCTACCCGCCACTCTCTTGATACCTTGGCTCACGCAGCTCCAGAATGTCGAAATTAGCCGAATTAACATAGAACGCAACCAACTTATCCAACTTGCACAAAAGCCTTACTGGCAGGTCTCAGGATTACATATCGAGGGGTATCAAGTTCAACTTTTACAGGATAGAAAGCTAGGTCTGTGGCAAGGAAAGCTGATGGCCAGCGCGAATGATGCCAGCTATCAAAACATTATTAGCGCACAGCCAGTGGTTGAGATGAATAGCGAGCAAGGAAAATGGACGCTGACACGCCTGTTTATGCCACTAAAGCACGGCTATATTGAAGCCAACGCAACACTCGACTTCAACAAAATCAGTAAGCCATGGAGCTTAGAGATCTCTGCCGATGGATTACCGATAGCACCCATGTTACAGCAACTTGAACTACCGCTCGACGCAACCGGTTATGGCGAATTTGAACTTCAAGCTGCGGGTTTATACGGCGATTCATTAATGCTCGGCTATTCCACAACAGGTCAACTCACTGGTAGCGTTCGCCAAGGTGTGATGACCTTTAATGATAAGCTTTCTGAAACATCGACTGATAACGTATTTGAAATCCCAGAGCTCAATGCGAATTTTGACCGTGGACGCTTCACACTTGAACCAGTGCACATTATTGGTGCATCGGCAGCAGAGCAAAGCGAACAAAGGATTCAAACGTTAAATGGCGAAATTTCTGGAGAGCTCGACTTGCTAAAAACCGAGCAACACACTCTCTCTATTTCACTATCCGACCCATGCCACCAAATATCAGGAAAGCTCACCCAAGCTGAGTATTCCGAGATTAACGACTGCCAACAAAAAAGCGCCACTCCACAAGAGTAGCGCCTTCTATCTGTATCTTTATCTGCTAGCCATTGTCAGCTATACGCTTACGTTGGAGTCTGTTGATAATCTCTTTTTGTAGTCAGGGATCAGCATATAGGTTCCCGTAAACTCAACCGCCTCCACGTCGCCACTGTTAATGGTCACGTGAATGATGATACGAGCTTTTCTTCCAGACGCGAGGCGATCTAAATCGCCACTGATCCCATCCAATGACGTGGATGCCACTGGGTTTTGCTCAACTGGATGACGGTAACGAATATTACTATCTGCTAGTACGATATCACCTGTCAACCCACGCTCCTTCATTAGTAACCAAGTCATACCCCAACCGGTTAAGGTCGCCAAGGTAAAGGCTGAGCCAGCAAACATGGTGTTATGAGGGTTAAGGTTTGGATTCAACTGAGCACTACACTCGAACTGATAACCCGTGTATTGGTTAATCTTGATGCCCATCTTGTCACTGATCGGGATCTGATGCTCCCAGCGCTGCTGAAGCTCATTACACCATTCTGGTTTGCGCAGTACATCAGCCATTGGATCAAGAGGTTTTACCATCTGTTGGTGACGCACAGGCCCACGTTGGTCGTTAATCTCACCACGACGCTCAAACTCATTCTTCTCATAGAATGAGATCGCATCTTCACGAGCATTACACACCAAACGCTTCGCACCTTCTTGACGTGCCAGTGACTCTAGCGCAACCAAGATAAGTGAGCCCATGCCTTTGCTTTGGCGAGAGTTCTTCACCGCCATATAGCGAATCTGCCCCTCTAGATCTGGGGTGATATAGAGACGACCAATCGCCATCGGGCGACCTCGACCATCAACAATCATGCGATGGTGACTCATTGGGTCATATTCATCGCGCTCTGAACCGACCGGCATTCGCCAAGGTTCACGGAGCATTTGCCAACGAAAATGGTAATACTTGTTCAGTTGATTTTCGGTGGTCGGGGTTATGAGTTTAAACATGCTTATTCCTTTAAGCCTAAACCTGCAGCCAGAATGTCACTGGGCCATCATTAACCAAAGACACTTTCATGTCGGCTGCGAATCGGCCACGTTCCGTTGGCAACACTGATTCACATTGGTCAGAGAAGTAGTTGTAAAGACGCTCTGCATCTTCTGGGTGAGCACCGCGAGAAAATCCAGCTCGTGTCCCTTTCTTGGTGTCAGCTGGCAAAGTGAATTGAGACACCACTAATACCTTACCTTCTACCTGCTTCACGTTAAGGTTCATTTTATCGTCTTCATCTCCAAAGACACGATAAGTGGTCACTCGTTCCATCAAACGTTTGGCTTTGGCTTCGTCATCACCTTTTTCTACACCTAACAGAACTAATAAGCCTTGCTCAATCTCACCCACTACTTCGCCATCAACACGGACGGCAGCTTCACTTACTCTCTGGATCAGTGCTATCACTGTTGTTTCCTTGCTCTGTAATTTTGTCTTTATCCGACGAGTGTACCATTTCTTGAGAGTCACTCCACTGTTCCTGCTCGCCCAACGCGGCCGTCACTTCAGCACCCACTAACACAATCAACCAGCACAAATAGACCCAAACAAAAAGAATGGGAATCGCCGCTAATGCGCCATAAATCAACTGGTAAGACGGAAACTGAGTAATGTAAGCTGCAAAGCCTTTCTTGCTGAGTTCGAACAACAGAGCCGCCACTAGAGAGCCAGCTGCCGCATGAGAAAAGTGAATCTTTTTGTTGGGAACCAACAGATACAGACCGAAAAACGCAAAGAATGAGGTAATCAAAGGGAGCTTGCGAATCACGGTATTAAAAGCACTCGACACGACTTCGTTTTGTAACAAGTTTAATGATGTCACATACGACGTTGCAGCAATGCTCGCTCCGATCAAAATAGGCCCAAGTGTTAGCACCATCCAATACATCGAAAAAGACAACACAGCACGTCGCTTTTCCGTTACTCGCCAGATGTAGTTTAGGTTTTTATCAATATTGGAGATCAGCATCAGAGCGGCAATGAATAAGAACACACTGCCCACCGCCGTCATCTTGCCGGTATTAGCAACAAACTCCAGTAAAGCACCATGCACCGCATCCCCGGAAGCGGGAACAAAGTTGGTAATAACGAAGTTTTGAATCACTAAACCAACATCAGCAAAAACTGAAAATGACGACAAAATAGAGAGCAAAACCGTCAACATCGGTACGATCGAGAGCAAAGTAATGTACGCCAAGTACCCTGCATTCACATTAACTCTATCGTGCGTCATCCGCGTAAGAAGATAGCGGGAAAACTGGATGCTTCCTGTAGCTGCCTTTTTTATCTTCAACTTGTAACTCCCTGGTAACTCGTTCATAGTCCTAATTAATATTCCGTTATATTAATCACAGTAAGTAAATGTTCAAAAATAGCGTAGGAAAAAGGCTTGAGAACAAGGCAGAGTTTTGTGATAAGTAGTTATTCTACAATCAAAAACTCTAACGCCGTTATCGAGCATTTTAACAAGCTAGGTTGAGCAGTTATTTACTACGATTGATATTATTTAACTATAGGAAACTAGGATGCCTTATTTAATAGTTATAGTCCTCTCTATTTTTACTCTTACTGGATGCCAATCAGCTTATTACTCCGCCATGGAGCAAGTGGGTTACCACAAGCGTGACATTATGGTTGATAGAGTGGAAGACGCTAAAGAGTCGCAACAGGACGCTCAGGAAGAGTTTACTAGCGCACTTGAAGCTTTGAGTAGCCTAACTAATTTTAGTGGCGGCGACCTTGAAGACATGTACAACAAGATTAATGATAAATACCAAGACAGTGAAAAAGCCGCACAAAATGTCAGTGACCGCATTGCTGCGATTGAAGATGTGTCGGATGCGCTATTTGCAGAATGGCAGGGAGAGTTGGACCTTTACACCAGCGATTCACTGCGTCGTTCAAGTGAGAAAAAGCTGCGTGAAACCAAATCGTCTTACCAGACTATGCTTTCAGCGATGAAACGGGCTGAGAAGAAAATGGATCCGGTACTCAACACTCTTCGCGACAACACGCTTTATCTCAAACACAACCTCAATGCGAGTGCCGTTGGTTCATTGCAGGGAGAGTTTATGAGCTTAGAAAAAGACATCGCCTACGCGATAACACAGATGAATGCTGCGATAGCTGAGTCGGATAAGTTCTTAGCACAACTCAACCAAAAATAACGCTTCAGAGACAGAACACGATGAAGCCAATCATTATTACTGGCGGCCCCGGAGCCGGAAAAACAACTCTGATTAATGCCTTGGGTGACATAGGTTACCCAACCTTCGCAGAATCCTCTCGCCAATTGATAGAACAACAGAGCCAACTTGAGAACGGTATCTTACCTTGGTTAGACCTACCGGGCTTTGCTCGCTTGTGTTTAGACGTGATGAGCGAGCAAAAAGAGCAAGCGAAGCAGCACCAAATTGCTTTTCTTGACCGTGCGATTCCAGATATCTGTGGTTACTTAGCTCAGGCTAATCTTGAGATTGATGCGAACTACCGAGAAGCGAGCCAAGGCTACCACCCCCAAGTGCTGTTCTGTCGTCCTGAGGCATCGATTTACGTACAAGATGATGTGAGACCTTATCCGTTTGAGGAGGCATTAGAGATTCACCACGCGCTAGTCAGAGTCTATCAAAAGCTAGGTTATGAGGTGATCGAAGTGCCATTTATGTCGGTCGATGAGCGGCTTCAATTCGTTGAGCGTTACTTAGGTATCAAAAGCTAGATCCCCAACTCGGTCGTTGCTCCCTCTTGAGGATGACGAATACTTGAACGCCCTTCGTATCCTGCATCTCGTTTACCCGTATCTACTCCAACACCATATAAAACAAAAGCCCCGAGCAGCTAGGCTACACGGGGCTTTCTTATTTATTCTAAAACGTATTGCTTGAATAGCTAGAAGCTAGTCAACTGGCAATTAAGCCTTAGCTGGACGTGCTGCACGCTTACGTTCGTTTTCAGTAAGAAGCTTCTTACGGATACGTACGTTTAGTGGCGTTACTTCTACTAGTTCATCTTCATCGATAAACTCAAGAGCTTGCTCTAGAGTGTGCTTGATCGGTGGAGAAAGAACTTGTGCTTCATCAGTACCAGATGCACGAACGTTCGTTAGTTGCTTACCTTTCAGACAGTTTACTGTCAGGTCGTTTGAACGGTTGTGAATACCGATTACTTGACCTTCATAAACTTCATCAGCGTGCTCTGTAAATAGACGACCACGAGCTTGAAGGAAGAACAATGCGTAAGTCAGTGCTTTACCAGTCGCGTTCGAGATTAGAACACCGTTGTTACGTTGACCAATGATACCGCCTTTGTAAGGACCGTAGTGATCGAACGAGTGGTAAATAAGACCAGAACCAGACGTCATTGTAAGGAATTCAGTTTGGAAACCGATAAGACCACGAGAAGGCATCATGAAGTCCATGCGAACACGGCCTTTACCATCTGGTGCCATATCTGTTAGCTCACCCTTACGTAGACCGATGCTTTCCATGATCGCACCTTGGTGCTCTTCAACTACATCGATAGTAACCGTTTCGAACGGTTCCATTTTCTGACCATCTTCTTCTTTGATGATTACTTCTGGACGAGATACTGCTAGCTCGAAACCTTCACGACGCATGTTTTCGATCAGGATAGAAAGGTGAAGTTCACCACGGCCTGATACGCGGAAACGGTCTGGACTTTCAGTTTCTTCAACACGTAGTGCAACGTTATGAACCAATTCTTTTTCAAGACGCTCAAGGATGTTACGTGAAGTTACAAACTTACCTTCTTTACCCGCGAACGGAGAAGTGTTTACTTGGAACGTCATTGTTACTGTTGGTTCATCAACAGACAGTGGTTCCATTGCTTCAACAGTGTTTACGTCACAGATAGTGTCTGAAATTTTCAACTCACCAAGACCTGTGATTGCAATGATGTCGCCAGCGTTAGCTTGTTCTACTTCGTGACGCTCAAGACCTAGGTAACCAAGTACAGTACCTACTTTACCGTTACGTTTTTTGCCTTCAGCATTCACGATAGTTACTTGTTGGTTTGGCTTAACAGAACCACGAGTAACACGAGCAACACCGATAACACCTACATAAGAGCTGTAATCAAGTTGCGAAATTTGCATTTGTAGTGGACCGTCAAGGTCAACTGCTGGCGCTTCTACTGTATCAACAACAGCTTGGAACAATGGTTCCATGTTCTCGCCAGTTTCACCTTCAGTCATTGTTGCCCAACCGTTTAGAGCTGAAGCGTAAACAACGGTGAAGTCTAGTTGCTCATCTGTAGCACCTAGGTTGTCGAAAAGGTCGAATACTTGATCCATAACCCAATCAGGACGAGCGCCTGGGCGGTCAATCTTGTTGATTACAACGATTGGCTTAAGACCGTGTGCGAATGCTTTTTGCGTTACGAAACGAGTTTGAGGCATTGGACCATCAACTGCGTCAACGATAAGCAGAACAGAATCAACCATAGACATGATACGCTCAACTTCACCACCGAAGTCCGCGTGTCCCGGAGTATCTACGATGTTGATGCGGTAATCATTCCAGTTGATTGCTGTGTTCTTCGCAAGGATTGTAATGCCACGCTCTTTTTCGATGTCATTCGAATCCATGACACGCTCTTCAGCTTCACCACGAGACTCAAGAGTGCCTGACTGTTGTAGTAGTTTATCAACCAAAGTCGTTTTACCGTGGTCAACG
>NZ_JBFRSN010000114.1:0-563 GCF_041473595.1 Vibrio sp. 10N.222.46.A1 | reverse complement strand
GTTAAAGGCAAAACACGGTAATTCAGTGCTAACTTCTGACTTTGATACTCGTTACCAAACGGCAATTGACCAATACCGCCATGCTGGTAATGAAATGGTAAAAGCAATCGACAGTCTTTCTAAAAAGCTAAACTTGCTTGCGACTCAACAAGTCCATACCAATGGTCAGCAACACACTAGCACCCTAAATACTGCAACTATTGGGCTTCTAGTGATTCTATCTATTGCTCTTGTTATTAGCTGGACACTGGCTGGCATCATTGTTAAACCAATCAACAATATTCAGGCAACCATGCGCGAAGTAGCAAAAGGTAACCTGCTAGTAAAAGCCGAAGAACATGGAGACAATGAGATCTCACGTCTTGCGCAAGACGTAAACAAATCCGTTGAGCAATTGCGTGACACGGTAAGTTCACTGTCTCGAATCAGCATAGAAGTTGCGTCAGCGTCGACTGAACTAGCTGCTGTAATGACACAATCAAGTGCGAACTCAGACCAAGAGAAGCAAGAAGTGGAACAAGTTGCTTCTGCCGTGAATCAACTTGAGAGCACAGCAGCAAACG
>NZ_JBFRSN010000113.1:0-18226 GCF_041473595.1 Vibrio sp. 10N.222.46.A1 | reverse complement strand
ACGGTGAACGTAATCTTCCGCTAGGAAAGGCATGTCGTAGTTAATTACATGTGGTAAGTCTTCGATATCAAGACCACGAGCTGCAACGTCGGTTGCTACCATCACACGTGCTCTGCCTTCTTTGAAGTCATCCAAAGCACGACGACGAGCGCTTTGTGCTTTATCACCGTGACAAAGTACCGCTTTAATGCCGTCTAATTTAAGCTCTTTAACAACGTCATTCGCTGTTTCTTTGTAGTTCACGAACACAAGCACTTGGCGCCAGTTTTTACGGCCAATCAGCTCAGAAAGCAGTTCTGTTTTACGCTCTTGATCCACAGGGTAAACCACGTGACCAACAGTAGAAGCCGTTGAGTTTTCGCGCTCAACACTGATACGTTTTGGTTTACGTAGAATATCAACAGACAGTTGGTTTAACTGAGTAGAAGTCGTTGCAGAGAACATCATGATTTGCGGTGATGTTTCTACATCTAGCATGATCTTACGAACGGCATTAATGAAGCCCATATCAAGGATACGGTCAGCTTCATCAAATACTAGAAATTCTAGGTTTGCGATAGACACGTTACCCGCTTCTAAGTGCTCTTCTAAACGTCCAGGTGTTGCAACCAAAATATCCACACCCAGCTCTAATTGACGAACTTGTGAAGACATTTTGTTACCACCGTAAACCGCTGAAACGCTTAGTTCAGTGTATTTAACGTAGTCTTTAATGTTTTGAGCGATCTGCGCAGCAAGCTCACGAGTTGGAGCAAGAATAAGGCCGCGAGCCGTTCCTCTAGAAGCCTTTTTGCCGCTGTTCAAAAGGTGTTGGATAACAGGCAATGAAAATGCCGCTGTTTTACCCGTACCGGTTTGAGCAGTAGCAAAAATATCATGGCCTTTACGAGCCATTGGAATCGCTTTTTGTTGAATTGGAGTGAGTTTTTCATAACCACACTCAGTCAACGCTTTGACTAATTCAGGAGCAAAACCTTGAGAGGAAAATGACATTGTTACGGGTTCCTTAAGCAGACAGCCTACATTCTTATTTCAGCCGAGCACTATAAAGTAATTAGAGTGATTTATCTCACATTTATCGTGATATAACGCAAACTTTCTCATTTAATCTGGTGTTTATCCCGCCTTCAACGAGGTAAACACCAAGATCCTTGGTTCAAACAGCAAAAACAGGGCTATTTGATGCCACACAGCTTGAGTAGAATCTGCTCGAGATCGCTCCACGGCATTAACTGCGAGTCGATCACTTCAAGACGAGACTCAAAGCCATCAAGGGAAATTTCATTCACTGACACCACTTGATTCGCCACATTGAATGCGTAGCAACCTTGGTCGGTGTTCACTACGGCTTTTACACGCTCAGCCGTTAGATCCGACAGCATTGAAAACAGCGCATCAAAATCAAACTTATGCTCTGCGCCAAACAACCAGCCACAACTAAAGTAGCCCTGCCCTTTATTCTCTTTACGGATGAAAGCTTCACCGGGAGGAAGTTGGAATTGAGGCTCTTGCTCAGCGTGATCGTGATGATGCGCTTCAATATGAGAGGAAGCACTACCGTATACTCTTTCAATGTCCAACACTTCCAATGGCACTTCACCATCGTGAATTAGCTTATGGAAGACTTTTGCTGGCGTTTGATCCGTCACCCAATCATTGAACACATCGATGTCTTCAGAATGAACAAGGTCAACCTTAGTACCAAGAATCACATCAGCACTGTCCAGTTGATCATTAAAATTCTGATTCAAGGTGTACTTTTCATTAGAAAGATTTCGAGGGTCAACCAAACCAAGCGTCGCTTTTAAATCAACATAAGGCGTGTACTGATCGGAAGTCAGTGTCGCAATCACTTGTTTAGGGTGACCAAGCCCTGTCGGCTCAATCAATAAACGGTCCGGTTTTTGGCGCAGTAAGGCATTAATACCTACCGACATAGGCACACCAGCAGTACAGCACATGCAGCCACCCGGTACTTCTTTAATCAAAGCACCTTGATCCGTCATCAATGCGCCATCAATGCCGATTTCGCCGAACTCATTAACTAGGACAGCCCAGTTTTCATTCTCAGGTTTATTTTTTAGAAGGTTCAAAATAGCGGTCGTCTTACCGACACCTAGAAAACCCGTAATTATGTTTGTAGGAACTTTTTTGATCATATCAGTTCTCCTTTTTTAAGGAGTATATACACAATCACGGAGAAATTGACCCCAATCGCTTGTATGTACGGAGAATGATTTAAGCCAGAAGTTGTATGAGTGTCACTAGAAAGGGGGGAACGAAGAAAAATAAATGCTCCAGACGAACTAAAGGCGTACTTATCAGTACGCCTCACTCTCGTTACTCAATCGTGAGTTCGCGAATCAGGAAGCCTTAAATATCGACCTGAACAATTAACGAGAAACTAAAACTTTGTATCTGAATCCATCCAAATTGTGTGTAAAACCTCACGTCTCCTTGCGGTTTGTTATGTTGCTTTACGATTTAACTATGGTTCATTTTTAGGGATATTCAAGGTGCCATCTGAGAATCGATCAAAATTGTGACGAGGATTCCACTATTGCCCATATATTCCATTTATGTAACACGTACATTCCATAAATGAAATTCAACTTTTCATCTTTGCTGCTATAGGATATGAAGAGGACGCGTATAATTTATTGCAGTCCCGCCTTAACCCATTCAGGAGCCTTATCTCAATGACCAGAAGAGAGAAAATTAAGCAATCCTTATTAGCCAAAATGCCAAGGGATGCTATTAATCAATTTCTCTCAAGAGATAAGACACCCGCTTCCGTTCTCTTTCTTTCTTGTATTGTAGGTGTACTTGCTGGCGTGGTGGGTACCTATTTCGAAGTCGCGGTTCATTTCATCACCGAAACTCGTACCGATTGGCTTAAAGATGAGATTGGTAGCTATTTACCTCTTTGGCTCGCCGCTTTCCTTATTAGTGCTGCATTTGCCTTTATTGGTTACTTCCTTGTTCACCGTTTCGCTCCAGAGGCTGCAGGCTCAGGCATCCCTGAAATTGAAGGGGCGATGGACGGTATGCGCCCTGTTCGATGGTGGAGAGTATTGCCAGTAAAATTCTTTGGCGGTATGGGCGCATTAGGCTCTGGTATGGTTTTAGGTCGAGAAGGACCAACCGTTCAAATGGGCGGCAGTATTGGTCGCATGGTCACCGATATCTTTCGAGTCAAAGATGACGACGCCCGACATTCACTATTGGCTTCGGGTGCCGCAGGTGGTTTGGCCGCGGCATTCAATGCACCACTCGCCGGAATCATGTTTGTAGTCGAGGAGATGAGACCGCAGTTTCGCTACTCACTCATTTCAATCAAAGCCGTCATCATCTCGGCGGTTTCAGCCAATATTGTATTTCGTTCGATCAATGGCCAATCTGCCGTTATCACAATGCCTCAATACCAACCGCCTGAACTGGATGCTCTGTGGCTATTCTTGTTGTTAGGTGTATTGTTCGGCCTGTTTGGTGTGATTTTCAATAAGCTAATTACACTTTCGCAAGACCTGTTTGTGGCAATACACAAGAATGACCGTAAACGCTACTTAATGACAGGTTCCCTATTGGGCGGTTGCTTTGGCTTATTGCTGCTCTATATACCGGAGTTGACTGGCGGTGGTATTGGTATCATCCCGAATATCACTAATGGCAACTACAGCGCAAACGTGCTGCTGTTAATCTTCTTAGGGCGCGTGCTCACCACGCTACTTTGTTTCGGCTCTGGTGCACCGGGTGGTATCTTTGCACCAATGCTTGCTCTAGGAACACTCTTTGGATACGCATTTGGGCTTATCGCGGCGGCATTCTTCCCTGAACTGAACATAGAGCCGGGTATGTTTGCGATTGCCGGCATGGGCGCCTTATTTGCCGCCACTGTGCGAGCGCCTATCACTGGCATACTGTTGGTTATTGAAATGACCAATAACTACTACCTCATCTTACCGTTGATCATCACCTGCTTAGGCGCGGTAATCATTGCTCAGATGTTAGGTGGTCAGCCAATTTACAGCCAACTACTTAACCGCACGCTGAAAAACGAGAAACTAAGACAGCAAGATCTCCCTCAGCAAGAGGAAGTTCGTTAATTGCATTGAAAACGTCAGTTCAAATGTGGGACTTAAACGTAACTCGTTAAGTTCCACTAATACAATCAAATTCCACTAATACAATAAGCAAACCAAGCTCAATATTTATAGAACACTCAAGAAAATCAAAAACACTTTCATCGCGCTTTATATATCAATTTCGAATCAAAACCTTAAAAGCAAACGTTAAACTTGCTATTATCCACGAAATTATTTACATGCCTAACAACACCGATTGTGAGCATGACTGAACGTTTTGATTAGAGTATACGTTCTACATTTAACTGAGTGGAGCAAGTCGTTGAACTGGAGAAGATTAACCCAAGTAAAGAATGTTCCACCATCTCAGGCGTCTTTAGCACTTGGCGTTATAGGGCTGGGGCAAGCTTGGGCATTATATCTTCCAGGGGTTGGTGAGCTCATTCGTCCTTACCTTGCTGCGTTTGGCGCACTGTTATTGCTGCCCGTTTTACTTCGTTATCTCACAAGTTTTGATACTTTTATCAATGACATTCGCCATCCACTTAGCGGAAGCTTAATGGCGCCGATGAGCATGGCGTTATTGATTCTATGTGACTATCTCGCCGAGATATCTCCAATAATCGCCTATCCAGTCTGGTTCTGCGCGTTGTTGTTGCATTTTACCATGATGGTGTTGTTCTTTAGTTTCCAGATCCTCAATTTCAAAATGTCGAACATTGTGCCGAGTTGGTTCCTGTATCCCGTGGGGTTAATCAGCAGTTCCTTAGCAGGTACACAGTTTGGACACACCGTTTTTTCAGAGACACTGGCGGCCACTTGTATCGGTATCTATTTCCTAATGCTGCCAGTGGTGTTGTACCGCTTGGTATTCGAAGGAAACCTGCCACGTCGAGCAAGACCAACACTCGCAATCATGGCGGCTCCGGTTAACTTATCTTTAGCCGCTTACTTGGTGAACTTCGACAACCCAGATCCGATTCTGACAGGAGCATTGGCTGGCATTGCTATCACCATGACTCTATTGATTTACTTATGTTACATCCGTCTAATGCGTCTTAAGTTCCAACCTTCGATTGCAGCCGTCACCTTCCCGTCCGTGATCAGCGCCATTGCTATGCACCGCTTAACCACATTTTTCGGTGCTGAATACCCACAATGGTATTGGCTGCATAAATTCGGCTTCTTTGAATTAACCATCGCGACCATCCTAGTGATTTGGGTGGCAGGCGGTTATGTGAAAATGTACTGGCCTGAGTTTTTTGATTCTGATTACATGTCCAAAAAGGTTAAGCGTTCTTAAAACGAACGCCAGAAGATCTTACCTTGATCACCCCCTACTCCAATATCCAATTGTCTCTCGCTGGACAAACCAAACGAAAAAAGGCCTCACAATGTGAGGCCTTTGAATAGGCAAGGTGTCAATAGTTCAGGCGAGTGTTAATAGAACTGTCGAGAGCTATTAGAAATTAGCGTGAGGGCCAAAGACTTCGTAGTGTACGCGTGAGCGATCTACTTTAAGTGCGTCTAACTGCTCTACGATGTTTTTCATGAAACCAACAGGGCCACAGATATAGAAATCACTCTCTTCAAAGCCTTTAGTATCGGAGATAGACGCTAGATCCATTTGACCTTCATGTGTGTTCTCACACGCAGACTCTCCTTTGTTCATGTACCACGTTTTCGCTTCCCAACCTTTATCGGCAACAATATCTTTAACGCGAGTCGTGAAAGAGTGTTGACCTACGTTTTCACAAGCGTGAAGGTACAGTACAGGTTCGTTTTTCTGCTGGTTGTTTAAGAACTCAAGCATTGATTGCATTGGTGTTACACCCACGCCAGCAGAGATAAGCGTTACTGGCTTGCTACGCTCTTGATACATGAAGTCACCCGCTGGGGCATATAGGCTAACTTCATCACCGACAGCAACAGTATCGTGCATGTGATTAGATACTACGCCTTGAGTTTCTTGACCTTGGGCTTCACGTTTCACAGAAATTCGGTACTGCTTGCCGTTTGGCTTGTCTGATAGTGAGTATTGACGGATCTCGCTGTACTGAGCACCTTCAGGTTTCACTTCGATACCAATATATTGTCCTGGCGTATAATCCAGAACGTCACCGCCATCTTTTGGTTGTAGGATGAAGCTTGTTACTAATGCTGATTCTTCAATTTTATCTGCAATTACGAATGCACGTGCAGCTTCCCAACCACCAACAGCTTGCTTGCGCTGTAGGTAAAGTTCAGCTTCACGGTCGATGAATACTTGCGCTAAGAATAGGTAAGCCGCAGTCCACGCTTCTTCTACTTCTGGGGTGAATGCATCAGCAGCTAATTCACGCAGTGTTTCAATTAGGTGAAGACCAACGATTTGGTAATGGTCTGGTTGAATATTAAAGCTTGTGTGTTTCTGTGCAATACGCTCAACCGCTGAGGTTAACGCTGCTAGATTTTCGATGTTCTTTGCATAAGCTGCGATAGCTTCAAACAGTGCAACACCTTGGCGACCTGTTCTTTGATGAGTCATATTGAAGATATCTTTCAATTCAGGGTTATGCGTGAACATGCGTTGATAGAAGTGTTGAGTTAAAGCAGGGCCTGCGCTTTCTAAAAGAGGAATCGTCGATTTGATGATGTTGATATGTAGATTGTTTAGCATTGATTTACTCCGAACACTTAGTCTTTTGACCTTTCATGTCAAATTGACTAATTTTATTTAAAGATGACTTTATATTAATTCTTTCTCAATGAGCTCTTTGGCTACTATTTTTATGAGAATTACGTGGACTGATAAATTCGCATTAATTGATTCAAATCAATGATAGGTCAGTTATTCAGTCATATAGACAACACGCAATGGACACACTGCACAAACGGTGCCAACATGCGAAAGCTTGTTGTGCCTAGCATTCCTTCAAAAACCCTCTTCAAACTTTAGTCAAAAAGACCTTTTTTTTATGTCATAAAGACTCTACCATGTATAAAAATACAAACAGTATGAGCCCTTTATGCAAGATATCTCAGCATCCACTCTCATGGAAATGACCATTGGTTTAGCCAGCGGTGTGAACGATCAAGACCGTTTCAATCGCTTAATCGATGCCATTCGTAAAACCATAACGTGTGATTGTGTCGCACTTTTAAGCCTTCAAGGCGACACGCTAGTACCCATCGCAATGCAAGGGCTCAGTCGAGATACATTCGGTCGCCGCTTTATTATTTCAGAACATCCACGTTTTGATGCGATTTGTGCATCGCGTTCTCCAGTTCGTTTTGATGCGGATAGCTCATTGCCTGATCCTTTCGATGGCTTACTGATCGACCACGACGGCGATTTGCCTATGCATGCCTGTATGGGTTTGCCTCTTCTTTTTGGTGACAAATTGTTAGGGGTACTAACCCTCGACAGCCTAAAACCTGATGTCTTCGCGAATATTCCTGCTCGGAACCTAGAAGTTCTCGCTGCTATTGCTGCCTCTACGATGCAAATGGCGATGACTTTCTCGCAACTTGAACATCAAGCAAAACAGTCAAAGCAATTACTGGAAGAGCTGAATGTTGAAGCGTGGGAACGTGACGGCGGCGAATTGATTGGTAATAGTGACACCATGGTCGCGCTTAAAAACGATATCGCGGTTGTCGCACCCTCTGAATTTAATATTCTGATTCATGGTGATACAGGTGTTGGTAAAGAGCTCGTTGCTCGAACCCTGCATCACCAATCGCAGCGTAAACGTAACCCACTCGTCTATGTCAACTGTGCAGCTATTCCTGAGAACTTGGTAGAGAGTGAACTATTTGGTCACGTTCGTGGCGCGTTTACTGGTGCAGACAAAAACCGCTTAGGTAAGTTTGCTCTAGCCGATGGCGGCACGCTATTCTTAGATGAAATTGAGTCCATGCCGATGCAGGCACAAATTCGCCTGTTGCGCGTCTTACAAGAGCGCGTTATTGAAAGGGTTGGCTCAAACGGTTTAGTGCCTCTCGATATTCGAGTAATCGCTGCAACCAAAGTCGACCTAAAGAAGGCGGCTGAAGAAGGCGTTTTCCGCCAAGACCTCTATTATCGACTCAACGTTGTGACCCTAGATTTACCGCCGTTAAGAAGCCGTCAAGAAGACATCCCTGCACTCTTCCACCACTTCTTACTGGTCGCTGCTGCACGTTATGGCAAGACAGCACCAGCACTTCCCCAAAAGGAGCTGCACGCGCTTTTAGCCCATGATTGGCCGGGAAATGTACGAGAATTGCGTAATACAGCTGAGCGGTTTGTACTTTTAGGTAAGCTTTCTCACTTATCAGACAACACCAATCAAGTCACTCAAGAACTGTCTTTGGCAGAACTGGTGTCTGAATTTGAGAAAAACACGTTAAAACAAGCGCTTATTGAGTGTAATGGCAGCATTAAACAGACTATGGATAGACTGCAACTTCCACGTAAAACCCTCTACGATAAAATGCAAAAACACCAACTAGTTAAAGAGTCATACCGACAGAGCGAAAACTAAATTAAATTTGGGAGCAAGATCACCTATACTTATTTCACAACAGGATGTTATGCAACCAAGGTGGTAAGGAGATCATTATGGGTGAGAAAACAAAAGTTCCCTCGATCACCGATACGTTTGAAATTGACGGTATTTTTTATACTGACAATCATGTCAACTTAGACACTCCAGAATTAGAGGCAAAAAGAGCGCTGTATGATCCGATTGAATCTAGCTCTCGATATGGAAAAATCATTGATGAGGAGGTTTAACCCTCCCCATCACTTCGCTATGATTTCACTATCTATTTCGTGATGATCTCCGGCCCCATCAAGGTAGTCGGTAACCATGTTGATACCCAAGGTACGTAGGTTACGATAATCAGAAATAAGAACATCACGCCAACCCATGGCAGTGCGGCTTTTACTACGTTCATCATCGACATCTTGGCAACCCCTGCGGTCACAAACAAGTTGAGCCCCACAGGCGGTGTTATCATCCCTATCTCCATGTTCACAACCATCATGATACCTAGGTGAATAGGGTCGATACCCAGTGCAATTGCAATTGGGAATACCAACGGCGCAACGATGATCAGCAAGCCTGATGGCTCCATGAACTGCCCACCAATCAAGAGTAGAACGTTCACCACAATCAAGAAGGTGATCGGCCCTAAACCTGCAGACAACATCGATTCCGTGATCATCTGAGGAATACGTTCTTCTGTCAGTACATGCTTAAGAATCAGAGCATTGGCAATGATAAACAGCAACATGATGGTCAGCTTGCCCGCATCATAGAGCGTGTCTTTGGTGTCTTTATGGAAAAACGTTTGGAACACTTTCACCAAAGCAGGCTTTGTATTTTTCTTCTCCGCAAACGGCCCCATATCTTTGTAGATAAAGTTGGCAATGAAGAACGCGTAAACCGCTGCAACAGCCGCCGCTTCTGTCGGAGTAAAGATACCGCCGTAGATACCACCTAAAATGATAACAATCAGCAACAAGCCCCAGCTCGCATCCTTCGCGGCTGCGAACATCTCACCCCAGCCTACAAATGGTTGTGCAGGAATTTTCTTAATACGTGCTGCAATGTAGATAGCTATCATCAACATCACGCCCGCCAACAGGCCAGGAATCACACCGCCTAAGAACATACGACCGACAGATACATCCGTCGCCGCAGCGTAAACCACCATAACGATGGATGGTGGAATCAAGATACCCAACGTACCCGCGTTACAGATAACCCCTGCCGCGAACTCTTTTGTGTAGCCGTTTTTGATCATACCAGCGATAACAATACTACCGATTGCCACTACCGTTGCTGGAGACGACCCAGATAACGCTGCGAACATCATACACGCCACAACCGATGCCATTGCTAAACCGCCGCGGAACCAACCCACCATTGCAATAGCAAAACGGATAATACGTTTCGCCACACCACCAGTAGACATAAAGCTAGAGGCCAAGATAAAGAAAGGGATCGCTAAGAGTGTGTAGTGGCCTGCAAATGCATTAAACAGCGTTTGTGCAACCGAAGCTAGTGACGCATCAGAGTGCATCAACAAGAATATGACGCTCGATAAACCAAGGGAAATCGCAATTGGTACACCGACCAACATGAAAGCAATTACCATTAAAAATAGAAATAACATTGCCATGATTAGTCTTCCTTACCGTTAGATTTTGTACCCGACTCGTTCGCCTTGTTTTGCTTAGTCGAATCCAATACCGCTGTCGCGTCTTCATCAGAACCCGCTAACACATCAGCTTTCAATGCATCCAGCTCTTCTTCGGCTTCATGCCCCGCTATCATGCGATCAAGCTTGCCTGTGACTACTTGGTAAGCAACTTGGGCAAAACGGAACGTCAGCATTGCCATACCAATAGGCAGTGCCATGTAAGGAATAAAACGTGGCAGTTTCTCGTATCGCTCGCCTTCATTCATCCAGTCGGCAAGGAACTGAAGCATCTCTGGCATTGGAATATCATCGGTCTCGTACCAAGCGCGCTCAGTCGCGAACGGGTACCAGTAATTCCAAGAACCTATAAGAAGTAAGATTGAGAATGCTAGGCAGCTTGTGACGGCGATTAACGCATACACTTTGCGTAGCTTTTCTGGGGCAAGGTTGATGATCACATCAACACCAATGTGGAAGTGTTTTTTAACGCCATAAGATGCGCCCACTAACACCATCCAAGCGAACATGAACACCGTCAGTTCTAGTGCCCATAAGATATTGCCATTGAATGCGTATCGAAATACCACATTGGCAAAAGTAAGTAGCGTCATTGCGCCAAGGAAAAATGCGATTAATGACTCTTCAATCACATCCGTAACTCTTCCGACTTTGGAAAAAAAAGAGGTTTCCAGTGCTGATTCGCTAGAATTTGGCTGTTCCATTTGAGGATTATCCATAATTGACTCCGCTTATAGTTATTTTAATGAGGAGTGGCGAAATTCACGCCACTCCCTTAGCGGTGTTATTGGTTTGAAGCTAACGCTGCATCGATAAGATCTGAACCGATGTCTTTTTCAAACTTCTTCCATACTGGTTGAAGCGCAGTTACCCATGCTTCACGCTGTTCAGGCGTAAGCGTACGAACTTCACCACCCGCTTCGATGATGTTGTTTTTGTTCGCTAGGTTAACTTTTGAAGATTCTGCGTTACGAGTCTCAGACACTTCTTGAACGATTGTGCCAAGTTGCGTACGTACATCTTCAGGTAGGTCTTTCCAGAAGTCGTTCGACGTTACTACGAGGTAATCAAGAATACCGTGGTTAGTTTCTGTCACGCCGTCTTGTACTTCAAAGAACTTCTTACCGTAGATGTTTGACCATGTGTTCTCTTGGCCATCGATAACCTTAGTCTGTAGGCCACCGTATACTTCTTTGAAAGACATCTTCTGTGGGTTAGCACCTAGCTGTTCAAACTGAGCAACCAATACGTCTGATGCTTGAACACGGAATTTCAAGCCTTCCGCGTCTTCAGGATTGATAAGAGGTTTGTTTGCTGACATCTGTTTCATGCCATTGTGCCAAAACGCTAGGCCTTGAAGGCCACGACGCTTCATCGCGTTCTTCAGCTTTTCGCCAGACTCTGAGTTTTGGAAACGGTCAACAGCTTCTACGTCTTCAAATAGGAAAGGAAGGTCAAAAATGCGGTATTTCTTAGTGAACTTCTCAAATTTAGACAGCGAAGGAGCCGCCATTTGAACATCACCATTTAACAGGGCTTCCAGTACTTTATTATCATCGTAGAGTGTTGAGTTAGGGAAAACTTGCATACAAGCTTTGCCATTCATTTCCGTGTTTACTCGCTCTTCCAGTAAAGAAGCGGCAATGCCTTTCGGGTGCTTATCGGTATTGGTTACATGACTGAATTTAATCACGATTTCACCTGGGTCACAGTTTGCAGCAGCATTAAAACTTGTGAGCACCAGAGCAGATACAGACAGCAGGGTAAGAGGCTTAAACATTATTATTCTCCTTAGTAAACAAAGCAGCCCTTCAATGGGAACTGCGTGCTTTCACTAAGGCAATTAGCGCGCCACATTGACACAAATCATTAACAACCCTTTAACCGTAAGGCTTCATGATATCTGCCTGCAGCAGTCACTAACTCGCTGCAAAAATCAATGGGTGGAAAGTGACACATAGAATATTTGTAAATGGGTGGAAGCTGACCAAAGCATCGGTGATAAATGAGGTCTGACCAAAAGCTCGATTGCCGATGATACCTTGAAGTAATTTCGACCTATCCTGTAGAGTGCTGCACAACTTAGTCAGATTTACTACAACGCTACTTAATAAGAGTTGATATCAATGAGCCAGATCTACCATCACCCAGTACAAATTTACTATGAAGATACCGATCACTCAGGTGTGGTTTATCACCCTAACTTTCTAAAGTACTTTGAGCGTGCACGCGAACATGTCTTGGGTAGCGATAAACTGGCAACATTGTGGAATGAACATGGATTAGGTTTTGCGGTATATAAAGCCAACATGACTTTTCAAGATGGGGTTGAGTTCGCTGAGATCTGCGACATCCGCACCTCTTTTGAACTCGATGGCAAATACAAAACGCTATGGCGACAAGAAGTGTGGCGTAAAGATGCAACCAAACCCGCAGTGATTGGTGATATCGAAATGGTCTGTTTAGATAAAGACAAACAACTTCAGCCAGTGCCTGCTGAAGTCTTAAAAGCGATGCTTGGCGAAACGAGTTAACCTCATCTTACCTCACCTCACCAAACTCGCTTAAAGGAGATGAGACGACGAAAAGGTTCTCATCTCTATCTGCATGGGTAGCAAATTCCCACCAAGAGTCACGGCGAAACGATACTGGTCATCTAATCGACCCAAGCAACATTGCCAATCTGTAGAAATATCGTCTTGTTGATAAGAATCCAAATCCAACCCAATCCCGCTATCTAGCCTGATTTCGCGATACAATCTAATTTCATCCTGCAAGTTTGGTTGAAAATCCGAAGCGTGAATTGGCAATGTTTGCTCCGTCAGATTGGAGAAATCGAACGAAAAGCTTCGCAACGATGTGGCTAGCCCCTTCCCCGTCGCTTTGATGTACGACTCTTTCAACGCCCACAGATCGAAAAAACGCTCTCTGTGTTCTTCTTTGCTGAGCTCAAGTAAATCCGCCAATTCTTTATCTGAAAAGTAGTGCTTCATGATCGAGTCGATATTGGTCGAACTTCTTGCGTGTTCAATATCAACACCCAATTGAACTTGCTTCCCTTTTCTCTGGCAAACTGCAATCAACAAATGTTCTTTGCTATGACTGATATTGAAATTCAGGCCGGTTTCTATTTGTTGTTTCTCTATTAATCTCGGCTTCCCTTTCTCACCATATTCAAAGCGCCACGCTTCAGGCATCAAATCAGAATAGCTAGACAGCACCTTTCTCAGATAATTTCGTACATACAAAGCTTGAATCTGAGATGAGGGCATTCGATAACGCTCAACTTTGGCAATCTCATCGGCTGTCAGTCTCTTTTTGAGCTGCGATACATTGTTTGGCTGGTCATTTAAATTACTCAGAGAACATAGCCACAAATCAACAACGGGAGTTTTCATTTAACTCGAACTCACTTCTATAAATCACTCTTCAAAACACGATTGGAACAACCCAATCGAACAAATTTAACTCACCTATAAATTAAGTGGAACCTAGAGAATACGGGAGGGAAACACCCTTCATATAGGGACTTAAAACTAACTTTTAAAATAATAACAAATTAAAACACAGATCACACTCCACCTTACAGAACAGGCATCTATTAAATGTTACTTACAAAAATCTGACATAGATCCCACCAAGTCAAGAAATAGAGTATAAACACTAAAAAACCACCCATATCCATTAATTATCAATAAGTTAATTCCATTAAAAATACAAAAAACAAAAGTTCAGCAAAATCATCTGGTCTGAACAGATCATAGTGGCCTCTGGGAGCATTGTATCGGCCACTCACCTCGGGTAGCCTGCTCAACCATTAAACAAATTCACACGTTTTCTTTGCGGATACCGACTTGTCGTTTAGTCAGACTTTGAACAGGATTTTAATGGACATCGCCTCAACATTTGAATGCCACCGTCGCGCATGAAACACCTCCCCTACTCTCGTAAGTCAACGCACTTCGTAAAACTAATTTCTATCTGGTTGCCGCCACTCAGCAACCTGAATTTTCAGCTGCGCTTCCCTAAGTCTGTTTCAGATTTTCTTTCTATAGCTTTAAAAGCGCAGCCTCAAAACACGACATCACTTTCTGTGATTTCTAGTGGAGACTCATAATGAGCCAACCCGAAAAAAACACACCGGAATCAGTCGACGACACTCGACTTAATAAACGTCTTAAAGACATGCCTATTGCTATCGTTGGAATGGCAAGCATGTTTGCGAACTCTCGTTACTTAAACAAGTTTTGGGATTTGATCAGCGAAAAGATCGATGCAATTACCGAAGTGCCTGATACACACTGGCGTCCAGAAGATTACTACGATTCAGATCGTACCACGCCAGACAAATCTTACTGTAAGCGCGGTGGTTTCATCCCAGAAGTTGACTTCAACCCTATGGAGTTCGGCCTTCCGCCAAATATCCTTGAACTGACGGATACGTCACAGCTACTTTCTCTGATCGTGGCAAAAGAAGTACTTGAAGATGCCAAACTGCCTGAAGGTTACGATCGCGACAAGATCGGTATTACGCTTGGTGTAGGCGGTGGTCAGAAGATTGCTCAAAGCCTGAATGCTCGTCTTCAATACCCTGTTTTGAAAAAAGTCTTCAAGAGCAGTGGCATCAACGACGAAGACAGCGAAATGCTGATCAAAAAGTTCCAAGACCAATACATCCACTGGGAAGAGAACTCGTTCCCTGGTTCATTGGGTAACGTAATTTCAGGTCGTATTGCTAACCGCTTTGACCTTGGTGGCATCAACTGTGTAGTAGACGCTGCATGTGCTGGTTCTCTGGCTGCAATGCGTATGGCTCTGAGTGAGCTGGTTGAAGGCCGCAGTGAAATGATGATCACTGGTGGTGTGTGTACTGATAACTCACCAACCATGTACATGAGCTTCTCTAAAACCCCAGCATTCACTACAAACGAAACCATTCAACCTTTCGACATCGATTCAAAAGGCATGATGATTGGTGAAGGCATCGGCATGGTTGCTCTTAAGCGTCTTGAAGATGCAGAGCGTGACGGCGACAGAATCTACTCGGTAATTAAAGGTGTGGGTTCTTCGTCGGATGGTAAGTTCAAGAGTATTTACGCGCCTCGCCCTGAAGGGCAAGCTAAAGCACTGAAACGTGCTTACGATGATGCAGGTTTTGCACCGCACACGCTTGGCTTACTAGAAGCGCACGGTACTGGTACTGCTGCGGGTGATGTTGCTGAATTTGGTGGCTTAAACTCAGTATTCAGTGAGAACAACGAAGAGAAGCAACACATTGCGTTAGGCTCTGTGAAATCTCAAATTGGTCACACTAAATCAACCGCGGGTACTGCCGGTTTAATCAAAGCTGCATTAGCACTGCACCACAAAGTACTGCCGCCAACGATTAACGTATCGGCTCCGAATCCTAAGTTGGATATCGAGAACTCACCGTTCTACCTAAATACACAAACGCGTCCTTGGATGAAACGTGTCGACGGCACACCACGCCGTGCAGGTATCAGCTCATTCGGTTTTGGTGGCACTAACTTCCACGTTGTATTGGAAGAGTACACGCCAGAGCACGCTCGCGGTGATAAATACCGTCAGCGCCAAGTACCGCAAACTCTGTTATTCAGCGCAGAATCTCGTCAAGCATTGATCAATGAGCTAAAACAAGTTTCAACTCAAGCTGCAGACGCCGCGTTCAAACTGGAAGCGCTTGCTGAGCAGCACGCTCTACGCGAAGTAGACGCTAAGCACGCTCGTCTTGGTTTAGTTGTCACTGACCAAGCAGACCTGCAAGCGCAACTGACTCAAGCGATTTCTATGCTTGAGAGCCAAACCAAAACACATTGGCAGATGCCAAACGGTGCTAGCTACCGTGAGTCGGCACTGATTGCAGAAAATGGTGCGGGTAAAGTAGCAGCTCTGTTTGCAGGTCAAGGTTCGCAATACCTAAACATGGGTCGCGAGCTTGCATGTCACTACCCTGAAATGCGCCAACAGCTTGCTCAAGCGGATCAAGTATTTGGTCAGCACAAGAAAACAGCTCTGTCGCAAATTCTGTTCCCAATTCCAACCTTCACACCAGAAGCAACCAAAGCTCAAGAAGCGGTGTTAACCAACACGGCCAATGCTCAAAGTGCGATTGGTACTGTGTCTATGGGTCAGTTCGACATCATGACTCAAGCTGGCTTCAAAGCAGACATGGTCGCAGGCCACAGCTTTGGTGAGCTAAGCGCGTTATGTGCATCGGGTGTTATCTCGCAAGACGATTACTACCAGCTAGCTTTCGCTCGTGGCGATGCGATGGCTGCAACACCAGAACAAGGTGACAGCGGTACGATGTTTGCGGTCATCCTAGACGCAGACAAACTTCCAGCCGTTGAAAGCTGCATCAGCCAATTCGAAGGCGTGAGCATTGCCAACTACAACGCTCCGACTCAACTGGTTATTGCAGGTCCAACTGCAACGGTTCAACAAGCAGCACAAGCGCTAACAGAACAAGGCTTCAAAGCGATTGCTCTGCCAGTGTCTGGTGCTTTCCACACACCGCTTGTTGCTCACGCTCAAAAACCATTTGCTTCTGCAATTGATAAAGCTTCATTCAGCGCTCCAACGCTGCCGCTTTACTCGAACGCAACGGGCAAACTGCACAGCAAAGACGCTAAAGCGATCAAGAAAGCGTTCAAGCAACACATGCTGCAATCGGTTCGTTTCAGCGAGCAAATTGAAGCGATGTATGAAGCAGGCGCGCGCGTATTCGTTGAGTTCGGTCCGAAAAACATTCTTCAAAAGCTGGTTGAGAAAACATTGGCTGATAAGAACGAAGAGCTTTACGCAATCAGCATCAACCCAAGCCCTAAAGGCGACAGTGACCAACAGCTTCGCTTAGCTGCGGTTCAACTGTGCGTGGCAGGTATTTCATTAGACAACATTGACCCTTACCAAGCTGACATTGCTGAACCTGCGAAGGCATCACCAATGAACATCAAGCTGAATGCAACCAACTACATCAGCCCTGCTACTCGTAAGAAAATGGATCAATCATTGGCTTCGGGCAACGTCACCGAAAAGACTGAGATTGTTGAAGTGAAAGTTGAAGTCGAGAAAATCGTGGAAAAAGAAGTGATTAAAACAGAAATCGTTGAAGTACCTGTGGCTGCTCCTCAAGCTTCAAATGTACAACAGTCAGCTGCTCCAGCACCAAGCGCACAAGTAGCAACAACAGCTCAGCAGCCTCAAGTGGTTCAAACAGCCCCAGCGACTAGTCAGCCAACAGCTCAAGTAACGGTAGATGAGTCTTCATTGCAGTCGTTCTTCAATGCTCAACAACAAGCAGCAGAAGTACATCAGCAATTCTTGGCGATTCCTCAGCAATACGGTGACACGTTCAACACCTTAATGTCTGAGCAAGCGAAAATGGCAACAGCAGGCGTAGCAATTCCTGAGAACCTGCAACGTTCTATGGAAATGTTCCACCAGCACCAAGCTGAAACGCTAAAAGCGCACGCTCATTACCTAGAAATGCAAGCGCACAGCAACAACTCAGCACTTAATATGCTAACGCAAGGTTCAGCACAAACGGCACAACAAACCTTCGTTGCGCCAGTAAATGTTCAGCCAGTGATTCAAGCTACAGCTACTCCAACGACTCCAGCAGCTACCGTCCAACAGCCTGTAGCTCAAGTACAAGCGACTCCTGTACAAGCCGCGCCAGTTCAAGCTCAGTCTGTTCAAGTTACGCCAGTACAGAAAGCCGTTCCTGCACCACAAGTAGCGGCTCAAGCGGCAGCGCCTGTTGCAGCTCAACCTGTGCCAGTTAAAGCGCAACCAGCTCCTGTGGCTGCACCAGTAGCAGTACAAACAGCCGACGCTGAAAAAGTGATGCTAGAAGTCGTTGCCGAGAAAACGGGTTACCCAACGGAGATGCTTGATCTAGAAATGGACATGGAAGCAGACCTTGG
>NZ_JBFRSN010000112.1:0-7350 GCF_041473595.1 Vibrio sp. 10N.222.46.A1 | reverse complement strand
GATTAATCACATGTAACTTACCAGTTATCGTAAGATTTATTTAGACAAAATTATTAATAAAAAATAACGGCTTGGGATAAATTTTCCTAAACCGTTATCTAATCTTTTTGAGGCTTGACCACTACATGTTCTTAAATGCACGGTCGACTTTAAAAGTGTCCGAAGTCACATAAGCTTCCATATTGCGTACACTGGTCTCTAACGTCTGGAAATCACCCTCTAAAGTGCCCAACAAAGACTCTGCTGTTTGCCCTTTTTCCCAGGGTTTTTGCTTGAGTGTGTGCTCTTGTTTGGCTTTCATCTGATCGACATATTGAGGTGGTTGTTTTTCAAGCATAAATGTCAAAGCTAAATACGCTAATAACACCAAAAAGCTACCACCTAGCAGTGCGGCTGAGATCACTAAGATACGAACCAACCAAACTTCAAGGCCAAAATAGTTCGCTAATCCGGCACACACGCCAGACAATTTACCGTTAATCGGATCGCGATACAGTTCTCTACTCATAGTTTCGTCTCCAGTTAGGTGACTCCGCATCCAGTATTTTTTCTAACGTTTTCACTCGGTCTTGCATCGACTCAGCTTGCTCAGAAAGCTTATGCAGACGCTGAAGATCCGTTTCTGAAAGACCATTGCTGGATTTCTTCTTGCTGCGGTAGTGTAAGAATAACCATAGCGGTGCCACGAAGATCAAAAAGACAATCAGTGGACCTGCAATTAGAAATGTTGACATAGACAACTCCTAAAATTATTTATCGCGGTTTTCAACTTGTTGCTTCAGTTTCGCCAGCTCTTTTTCAATCTCGTCTTGAGCTTGTAGCTCTGCAAACTCTTGGTCTAAAGATTTTGCGTTACCGGTTTTTGCGTAAACGTCAGCTTCAGCTTCTAATTCATCCACTTTACGTGAGAATTGCTCAAACTTCGCCATTGCTTCGTTGGTTTTGCTTGAATGCAGATGTTTTTGAACATCGCGACGATTGCTTGCTGCATTATTACGAATCATTAGTGCTTGCTGTTTTGCACGAGTCTCGGCGATTTTGGTTTCAAGCTTACCGATCTCACTGGTTAGTTTTTCGATGGTTTCATGAACCAAAGTTTGCTCGGTGTGGAGACTCTTGATGATATCTTCAAGTTTTTGCTTTTCGATGAGTGCCGCTCTAGCCAGATCTTCACGTTGTTTAGTCAGGGCTAATGTCGCTTTATTCTGCCAATCTAGAATCTGAGTTTCGATAGCTTCAACTTTACGTGCTAGCTCTTTCTTGTCTGCAATGGCTTTTGCTGAGTTAGTACGAACCTCAACCAGCGTGTCTTCCATTTCTTGAATAATGAGGCGAATCATCTTTTCAGGATCTTCAGCCTTATCTAATAGTGCACTGATGTTTGAATTTACAATGTCTGCAAAGCGAGAAAAAATACCCATAAGAAACTCCTTAATTGCAATAATGGCAAATAGGTTTTAAATCGTTTTCGATTTCTCAATCCACTTGCTCAAAAATCTACGTCTGTTGTTAAACCTACCATAAGTAATCCAAGTAGCGTGCCAACTTTCAAGTCATTGTTTATCAAGCGCTTACAATAAAATGGTGATTATCCCGAACCATGCTATGATGAATTTAGCCAAGTATTGGTATTTTTCACCACTACAGCTTTGTGATTAATGCTATTTACATCAAGTGATGTAAATAAAGCTCTCTATGTCTTGCCCATTGGAAATCAGATCATACAAGGACCCATTTATGCAGCAGAATCTCATTGGTGAATCCCCTAGTTTTCTCTCTGTTTTGGATAAAGTGTCTCAACTCGCACCAATCGAAAGACCGATTCTGATCATCGGGGAGCGTGGTACAGGTAAAGAGTTAATCGCCCAAAGGCTGCATTACCTTTCAAGGCGCTGGGACCAGCCATTGATCTCACTGAACTGCTCAACCCTTAGCGAAGGGTTGATTGATTCAGAGTTGTTTGGTCATGAATCAGGTTCTTTTACCGGTTCAAAAGGTCGTCATCAAGGTCGTTTTGAAAGGGCTGAAGGTGGAACTCTGTTCTTAGACGAACTAGCGACCACCCCCCTTGCCGTTCAAGAGAAGCTATTGCGTGTTATTGAATACGGGCAATATGAGCGTGTCGGCGGACAAAAGGCGCTAAGTGCCAATGTAAGACTGGTGTGTGCGACCAATGCTGACTTACCAGACATGGCGTTAAAAGGCGAATTCAGACCCGATTTATTAGATAGACTGGCGTTTGATGTCATTACTACCCCACCTCTTCGCGAACGAAAAGAAGACATCACGCTGCTAGCAGAATACTACGCCATTAAGATGTGTCGAGAGTTAGAATTGGAGCTGTTTGTCGGTTTTGCTCCATCTGCTGTTGATGCACTATTGGATTATTCTTGGCCGGGAAATGTGAGAGAACTCAAAAACGTCGTTGAACGAGCTATCTACCAGCACGGTAAAGATCCATATCCTATTGAATCTTTGGTGTTTAACCCCTTTAAACCAACATGGCAAATAGATCAAGATTCCACGCACGAAACTGGCAATGATCTGTCCAACAGCCATACTCCATTAGAGCACTCATTTTCTTTGCCGCTTGATTACAAAGCATGGCAAGAACAGCAAGACATTAAATTACTCAATCAAGCACTAAAACAGAGCAAGTATAACCAGAAGCAAGCAGCAGAACTACTTGGGTTAACCTATAACCAATTACGTGGAATGGTGAGGAAGTACGCGATTGTAGGGCAAGCTAACGATAAATAGCTGTCCACACTTGATTATTATTTGGAGCCGAATAAATAAAATGTTAAATTGTCGGGATCTTGAGGCTCCTCTAACGCCTCGTTTCGAAAAGTATTTCTTTTTATGAAAGCACTAATAAGACTATCACTTAGCATCTGCACGCTTGGCTTTTTAGCTGGATGTGGTGAAAGTGTCACTCACGAGCAAATCCGTGAAAAAAGCTTCATTTATTGCGGCCAAGGTAATCCTAGTACCTTCAATCCACAATTGGTTGATAGTGGCATTACCTCAGAGTCGCTGAGCCCTCAAATTTTCGATACCCTGCTCACTCTTGATCCTATGACTTACCGACCAAAACAGAACTTGGCAACAAGCTGGTCTGTCGATAAATCAGGTACAGAGTACACTTTCAAACTGCGCCCAAATGTTGCGTTTCAAACCACAGATTGGTTTACCCCAACCCGCAGCATGAATGCACAGGATGTGGTCTTTAGTTTTGAACGTATCATTGATACTTCAAACCCATTTCATTATGTGGGTGGCGGTTTATATCCATGGTTCGCTGGCATAGACTTTCAAAACCTGATAGTTGAAATCACGGCGGTGGATGACCTAACGGTGAAGTTCCAGTTAAGTCGCCCAGATAATTCATTTCTTAACAATATCGCCACCAGCTATGCGGTCATTCACTCCAAAGAATATGCCAACAAGCTGATTACCACAGATGAAAAAAATGAAATAGACTCCAAGCCCGTAGGCACAGGCCCTTTCTACTTGGATGAATATCAAATTAATGATCTTGTACGCTTGAAAAAGAACATGCATTACTGGAAGGGTGAAGTACAAATGGACCAAGTTGTATTTGATACTTCACAACGCGGTACAGGCACACTTGCCAAGCTTCTCCGCAGTGAGTGTGACGTGTTGAACTCACCAATTTCTAGCCAGATCCCTATTATTCAAGCTCATGAAGAGTTGAAGATTTCTGCCACACCTGCAGTAAATGTCTCTTTCATCGCGCTAAACACAGAACACCCTGCATTGCGTGACTCACGAGTACGTAAAGCATTGAACTTGGCTATTAACCGTCAGAACATTCTTGATTCTGTGTACTACGGTACAGGTACAAAAGCCTACACGTTACTTCCCCCTACTTCTTGGGCTTATCAAAAAGACAGCGTTCAAGTTCGCTATGATCGAAACTATGCGATCGCACTTCTTAGAGAGGCCGGTGTAGAACCAGGGTTAGAGCTTTCAATGTGGGTGCCACTAGAGCCACGCGCATACAATCCAAGTCCAAGAAAAACGGCAGAACTGATCCAAGCAAACTTGGCTGATATTGGTATTGAATTGAAACTCTATACCGACGATCGATTTGACCGAACACAGCTGTCTTCAATTTCCTCAACAGATTTGTTACTCACAGGTTGGATTGGCAGTACGGGCGACCCAGACAACTTCTTGCGTCCACTTCTATCATGTAGTTCGGAACGCGCGGGATTAAACGTCTCTATGTGGTGCAACTCAGACTTTGATTTCCTTCTCGACTTGGCATTAGAGATTAATCAACAAAGGCATCGCGTGAACTTGTATCGACAAGCCCAAAACATTCTTAATGAAGAAGTTCCTGTGATACCTCTCGCTCATGGCGTGCAATTCCGTGTGCACGATCGTTCGCTAACAGGTTTTAAACGCAGTCCTTTTAATGCTCAACCTTTTGATCAAGTCAGAAGGGAGGTGAACTGATGTTTTGGTATACATTAAGACGTGTAAACTTATTCATTATTACACTTGGAATTCTGACTTTGGTGGGCTTTGCTCTACTTCGATTAGACCAAACCTCACCTTGGGCAATTCAAGATTTTTGGCCCGGCTGGCTTAGCTACGTCACCGAATTATCGACGCTGAATTTCGGCCTGAGCAAACACGGTGTTCCTATCATCGAAGAGCTTGTCGTGGTATTCCCTGCGACGTTAGAATTGTGCTTCTTTGCTTTTCTACTCGCACTGTTTATCGGCATCCCTTTCGGCACAATTGCCGGCATGAGACAAGGTAAGTTTGTTGATACCACTATATCGTTTACTTCAATGGCAGGCTACTCAGCACCTATATTTTGGGTCGCATTGCTAATGATCATGGTGTTCTCACTGCACTTCGAGATGTTCCCTGTTGGGGGACGATACGATCTACTTTACGAAATTGAACACGTGACTGGCTTTGCAATGATTGATGCCTTCTTTGCCGAAGGTAACTATCGAGCACACGCCCTACAGAGCGTAATAGACCATATGGCGTTACCTTGTCTTGTTTTGGCGCTCGCTCCAACAACCCAGGTTATCCGACTAATGAGAGCGTCAGTGGCTGAAGTGATGGCTCAAAACTACATCCGTGCCGCGCGAATCAAAGGTCTTTCAACAAGAGAGATCGTCACTCAACATGTATTAAGAAATGCAATACCACCGATTATTCCTAAGGTCGGCGTTCAACTCTCCAGTATGTTAACGCTCGCTATCATCACCGAGTCTATCTTTAACTGGCCGGGTATTGGCCGCTGGTTGCTGGATGCATTATCCAATCAAGATTACGTTTCAATTCAAGCTGGTGTAATTGTGGTAGCAACCTTGGTTTTGACCGCGAATATACTGTCCGATCTACTGGGCGCGATGGTCAATCCTCTGGTAAGGAAGGAATGGTATGCTAACAAATAACGTCTACCAAGAAGAACAGATTCCAACCCAATTCGAGCGTTTCTGGCGCAGCTTCCGTGGCAATAATCTCGCAATGTTTGGACTATGGTGTTTGGTCTTGATCATTTTGATCACCATCACTTCACCATGGCTAGCACCACATGATGCTCAAGAGCAGACGGGGCACCTACTAACACCTCCTTCTTGGGATCCGGCTGGAACAGTTGAGTATTTTCTAGGCACTGATGATTTAGGCCGAGATATTCTATCCCGTCTGATTATTGGCTCTCAGCTGACATTTGGTGCCGCAGTAGTGATTACCTTTATCGCAGCAGTCATCGGTTGTCTGATTGGCGTACTTGCAGGTATGACTCGTGGGTTGCTATCAAGTACGCTAAACCACTTGCTTGACACGGTAATGTCTATTCCGTCGTTGCTACTTGCGATTATCTTCGTGGCATTTCTTGGCTTTGGCGAGTTTAATATCTTGCTAGCCTTATGTTTGGCATTGATTCCACGCTTTATTCGTTCGGTATACATTGCCGTGCATGCAGAAGTAGAAAAAGACTATATTTTGGCTTCTCGCCTTGATGGTGCGAATGACTTCTACCTGTTATGGAATTCAATCCTTCCTAATATTCTTACTGTAGTGGCACTTGAAATTACACTGGCATTGTCAGTCGCCATTCTTGATATCACGGCCTTGGGTTTCTTAGGGCTTGGCGCTCAAGCACCAAGTACCGAATGGGGCTCAATTTTGGGTGATTCTGTAGAGCTGATTTACCTTGCGCCATGGACAGTAACTCTACCCGGCTTAGCCATTATGTTTACAGTGATCGTGATTAACCTTGTCGGTGAAGGTGTTCGCCAAGCGCTAAATGCAGGAATCGAATAATGCCGTTACTTGATATTCGACATCTAACCATCGAGATTGAGACCCCTCAAGGGATGGTTAAAGCAGTAGATCGAATGAGTATTACCCTCAATGAGGGAGAAATTCGTGGCTTAGTAGGTGAATCAGGTTCTGGTAAGAGCTTGGTTGCAAAAGCGATCGTTGGTGTTTGCAAAGAAAACTGGAAAGTGTCTGCCGACCGAATGCGCCTTGGCAATATCGACCTGCTACAACTAACGCCCAAAGAACGACGCCGTGTGATCGCTCGCGATATCGCGATGATCTTCCAAGAACCATCGACATGTCTTGACCCTTCCGAAAAAGTGGGACGCCAGCTAATAGAGGCGATTCCTTCGCGTTCATTTGAAGGTCGATGGTGGCAACGGTTTAAGTGGCGAAAAAAGCAAGCAATAGCATTACTGCATAAAGTGGGGATCAAAAATCACTCTCACCTAATGGACAGTTATTCTTATGAGTTGACCGATGGTGAGTGTCAAAAAGTCATGATCGCCATGGCGATCGCTGCCAAGCCAAAAGTGCTAATTGCCGATGAGCCAACCAACGATTTAGACCCGATTACGCAGTCTCAAATATTGCGCTTATTGAGCCGAATGAATCAACTTCATAACACGACAATTCTCCTCATTGGGCACGATTTAACGACTATCACTCAATGGGCGACACGAATAACCGTGATGTACTGCGGTCAGTCCGTTGAGTCTGCAGATACGACAAAACTGTTGGATGTACCAAAGCATCCTTACACCGTTGCACTGCTAAAAGCGATGCCCGATTTTAACGACTGGATTCCCCATAAAGAAAAACTGCAATCTTTACCAGGGTCAATTCCGCCGCTGCAGCACCTCCCGATTGGTTGTCGACTTGGACCACGTTGTCCATACGCGCAAAGACAGTGTGTCGAGATCCCGCATACTAAGCGTATAAAGACCCACAAATTTAACTGTCATTTCCCTCTGAATATGGAGAAGAAAAAGAAATCATGAGTGCATTATTAGAGGTCAGTGATTTATC
>NZ_JBFRSN010000111.1:0-1319 GCF_041473595.1 Vibrio sp. 10N.222.46.A1 | reverse complement strand
TGATGATATCTTCAAGTTTGTCGACCAAGGTTCTGGTGTTCGTCATGGTGAGAAAGACACAATTACAGACTTTACTAAGGGTGATGATAAAATAGATATTTCCGATCTACTCCATACAGATTCTTCTGACAGTATTAATAGCCTACTTCAAAGCAGTAAGATTGGTATTTCTCTTGAAGGTGCAGATAATATGTCAACGGCAGATCTTAAGTTGACTGTGACAGATGGTGGAAAAACTCAGGAGATCATATTGCAAGATAGCGCTGAACAATTTGATAGTTATATCACTAACGGTTCAATTTCAGATGTGAGTGGACTATTAAACGATATATTGAAAATTTACGATAACTAAACAAAAAGGGCCGAAAGGCCCTTTTTTTATATCTTAATTTAGTAAAGTAATCGCGCTTAAGAAGACCTTACATTGAGGTGAAACACCTTACAGTTACAACACTTTACAGGCGAAGCCTTTTAGGTAGAAGCCTTCAGGGTACGCTGTATCTGTTAGGTGGTCAGCGGCTTGCTCGAAGCGCTCGACAAATTTTACTGTTCTGCCTGCGTCTAGTGCAGCGTCAGCGATGATTTTTTGGAATAAATCAGCACCCATTAAACCTGAACAAGAGTAGGTGAGTAGTGTTCCACCAGGATTTAGGATTTGCATTGCAAGCATGTTTACATCTTTGTAGCCGTTAGCACCTGATGTTAGGTTGTTTTTGCTTGAAACGAACTTTGGTGGATCCATGATAACGACATCAAACTTAGTGCCTTGATCTCGGTATTCACGAAGTAGTTTAAATACGTCTGCGTTTAGGAATACAGCACGCTTTTTCGAGATATCAAATTCATTGAGTTCCGCGTTGAACTTAGCTGTATCAAGAGCTAATTGAGACACATCTGCGTTGATTACACGTTTTGCGTCGCCTTTCAGTGCGTAAAGACCAAATCCGCCAGTGTATGAGAAACAGTTAAGCACATCTTTGCCTTTAACATACTTCATTGATTCTTTACGGCTATCACGTTGGTCCATGTAGAAGCCAGTTTTGTGGCCTTCCATGATGTTTACGCTGATTTTGACGCCGTTTTCTTCAATGACGATAGATTTTGGTGGCTCTTCACCGTGAAGTACACCAACAACTTGTTCTAGGCCTTCTTTTTTACGAACTGCTACGTCTGAACGCTCGTAAATATTACAGTCTGGGAAGCATTCAATTAAAGCTTCAACCAATACGCTCTTATTGAATTCAGCGCCCGCACTTAGTAGTTGGCAAACTAGGTAGTCTTGATATTTGTCGATAGTGATACCTGGCAGTCCATCAGAC
>NZ_JBFRSN010000110.1:0-341 GCF_041473595.1 Vibrio sp. 10N.222.46.A1 | reverse complement strand
CCACCGATAAGAATATCATCGCCAGATCCGCCTCTAAGTGTATCGTGACCCGTACCGCCTCGAAGACCATCGTTACCTTCACCGCCATCAATGACGTCATCGCCTGACCCGCCGAATATAACGTCTGAGCCACCTTCTCCGTAGATATAGTCACTACCGCCGCCACCATGAGCAACATCCAAGTTTGCTGTACTGTTATTAGTAGCAGCTATCTCACTATCTTCACCTTGGTTAGGGTTAAGTATTACGTTCGAATCGCGACCTTGAGTGAAAACATCTTTAATATAAGTGTTTATCGCATCTTGGTTAGACGCTTGCCCAGTATTTTGGTCCAAGACAGC
>NZ_JBFRSN010000109.1:0-16583 GCF_041473595.1 Vibrio sp. 10N.222.46.A1 | reverse complement strand
CCACTCCGCCACTTATTCAGAGGTTCAGCTCTTTAAAACTGAAATAGGGGTGTAGCTCCAATTGGCAGAGCAGCGGATTCCAAATCCGCGTGTTGGGAGTTCGAATCTCTCCACCCCTGCCATATTTAAGGCTCTAGCAGAAATGCTAGGGCCTTTTTGCTTTCTGAAGCTAATTATACGCCATTAGCAAAGCAGCGGATTCTCCGGCTTGCCAAAATAGCGCGTGTTGGGAGTCTAAACCTCTACTCCTGCCACATACAAAGCCTCAGCAGAAATGCTAGGTTTTTTTACGTCTGTTGCTTCTTCGAAGCAATGTTGGGAGAACTAGGCGTCCTCCTAACTTACCAGTTTGGTTGAATCTCCGGAGTGCCGACTCAGTCCTCCTCTGGCATATTTAAGGATCTAGACTGCACGCCCCGGTAGAAAGACTAGACCCTTCTTGCTACTGCATCAGATGTTCTATAGAGAAGTTTCGGTTCTAGAACATTGGTGTGCGAAGCTTTACTCTAATTACAATTCCTCTTCGATCGTGGTTCTCTTTCTACACTTTATTATGCTTTCAATACTTCACTTGAAAAGAAGGCCATGTATCTTTACTTAATTTATTTCCGTAAATACTTTGTGTTTATCTTCGCTCGAATGCACTCAAACTGGTGGTTGCTTGTTGGCCTGTTTGGAAGCGTTAGGTACGACAAAGAGTCGTGATTGCAGATAGCAATCATGACTAAAGTAGTGGTCAGAGATAGGGAGCAACTTGTAGGCTAGAGAGGCGTGCTTGTTGATGGACACAGGTACAAAAAAGGCCGCTTATACTAAGCGACCTTCGTTTATATTTTTAGGTATTAATCCAATTCTTTCTCAGCTTGTTTCGCTTTTTCTATCATTGGAGTGATTGTTGATCCTTGAACCAGAATAGAGAACACAACAACAGCATAGGTCATAACGAGGATTATCTCTTTAACATCTATTGCTTTGTCTTCAATCACCCAGATACCTGAAGGGATTGAAAGTGCCATAGCTAGAGCTAAGCCTCCGCGTAGACCACCCCAAGTTAGAATCTTAGTCGACCATGGGTTGTAAGTTCTAAAGCGTTTAAATCCAATATAAGACAAGAAAACACTTAGATAGCGTGCACTCAATACTAGAGGGACTGCGAACGCCATCAAAATCCAATCTTCTTGGTGGAACTTGAATAGCAGCATAGACATACCAATCAATAAGAATAGTACGCCATTTAAGAACTCATCTATTAATTCCCAGAAATGGTCTAGGTGATCCTCACTTTCCTTAGAAAATCCGATGAAGCGTGTCCAGTTGCCTATCATGATACCAGATACCACCATTGCTAATGGTCCAGATACATGCAGAACCTCTGCAAAAGCATAACCAGCTGTAGGAATACCGATGGTTAATAGCAACTCCATCGAGTGGTCATCGGTGTTGCTGATTAGATAGTGGAATATCAAACCTAGAACAAATCCGTAGACGATACCGCCAATAGCCTCTTGGACGAATAACATGGTCACGCTACCTACAGTCGGAGCTTCTGTGCCGAACGCAATGGTAAATAGGGTTACGAAGATAACTAGGCCAAAACCATCGTTGAATAGAGATTCTCCCTCGATTTGAGTAGAGATTCGTCTGGGAGCATCGAGCTTCTTCACTATTGCTAATACAGCTATTGGATCGGTTGGAGATATTAGAGAACCAAACAGTAAGCAATAAATTAGGTCAAATTGAATACCGATAAATTGACAAAACCCATAAAGTACAAAGCCAATAAAGAATGTCGAAAACAGTGTAGCACCAAGAGCGAGTACCGTTATTTCCCATTTCTGATCTTTTAGATTAGGTAACTTAATCCCCAAACCACCTGCAAAAAGTAAGAATCCCAGTATTCCTTTTAGGAGGAAGTCTTCAAAGTTGATACTGGCAACGGTTTCTGAAGCGATGTCAGCCAATTGGAACCAATTGTTTTGTCCCGCAATGATAATCAATAGAGATAGCATCATTGAGCCAGCTGTGATGGCGATGGTTGTCTGCATTTTACCAATTTTGGTATTAACGAAAGCAATAAGCATGGCTGCAGCGGACAAGAAGCATAAGGTGTAATAGACCGACATTGGGATTCCAATATGTAACAAAATATGAATATTAATTCTCGTTCTCTCATGCTCAAATAGCAAACATTTTTTTGTCATGACTTGGTTATTTACTTCATGTTTTAGACGTCTAGACTCCTTTCGAATGTGTGGTAGGATGGAGAGATAATTAAAGGAATGAGGTTGTATCGTGGGAAGTAATGTAAGGCAAAAGATTGACGCTCTGTTGAAGCAACGAATTTTACTGATTGATGGTGGCATGGGTACCATGATTCAGGATTATAAATTGGAAGAGCAAGACTATCGCGGTGAGCGATTTGCTGATTGGCATAGTGACTTAAAAGGTAACAACGACCTTTTGGTACTTACACAACCTAAGCTTATCAAAGATATCCATATGGAGTATTTGGAAGCCGGTGCTGATATCCTCGAGACCAATACCTTTAACGCTACAACCATCGCTATGGCCGACTATGATATGGAAAGTCTTAGCGAAGAAATTAACTATGCTGCTGCTAAGTTGGCTCGTGAAGCAGCAGATGAATGGACAGTGAAGACTCCTGATAAACCCCGTTTCGTGGCGGGTGTGTTAGGTCCAACTAACCGAACTTGTTCTCTCTCCCCAGATGTTAATGATCCGGGCTATCGTAATGTTAGCTTTGATGAACTTGTTGACGCTTACTCTGAATCGACTCGTGCGCTTATCAAGGGCGGTTCAGACTTAATTCTTATTGAAACTATCTTCGATACGTTAAACGCGAAAGCGTGTGCTTTTGCGGTTGAATCTGTCTTTGAAGAAGTAGGTATCATTTTACCGGTTATGATCTCCGGTACTATCACAGATGCATCTGGTCGAACGCTTTCCGGACAAACAACAGAAGCCTTCTATAATGCCCTTCGTCATGTAAAACCTATCTCATTTGGATTGAACTGTGCATTAGGTCCTGACGAACTGCGTGAATACGTTGGTGAAATGTCTCGTATTTCAGAATGCAATGTTTCCGCTCACCCTAATGCAGGTTTACCTAATGCATTCGGTGAATATGACTTGTCTCCAGAAGATATGGCTGAACACGTTAAGGAATGGGCTGAAAGTGGCTTCTTGAACTTAATTGGTGGATGTTGTGGTACAACGCCAGAACATATACGCCAAATGGCAGAAGCTGTTGAAGGTGTGACACCGCGCCAATTACCAGATTTACCCGTCTCTTGTCGTCTCTCTGGTTTAGAGCCATTGACGATATCCAAGGAATCTCTGTTTGTTAACGTGGGTGAGCGAACTAACGTTACGGGCTCTGCTCGCTTTAAGCGCCTTATCAAAGAAGAGCTATATGATGAAGCTTTGAGTGTGGCTCGAGAGCAAGTTGAGAATGGCGCTCAAATTATCGATATCAACATGGATGAAGGGATGCTAGACGCTGAGGCGTGTATGGTTAAATTCCTTAATCTATGTGCGTCTGAGCCTGAGATCTCGAAAGTGCCAGTCATGGTCGACTCTTCAAAATGGGAAGTGATTGAAGCGGGTCTGAAATGTATTCAGGGTAAAGGCATCGTTAACTCGATCTCATTGAAGGAAGGGAAAGAGAAGTTTGTCGAACAAGCGAAACTGGTTCGCCGATATGGTGCAGCCGTTATCGTGATGGCGTTCGATGAAGTTGGCCAAGCTGATACTCGAGAGCGTAAGGTTGAGATTTGTACTAATGCCTACAATATTCTGGTTGATGAAGTGGGCTTCCCACCTGAAGATATTATTTTTGACCCGAACATTTTTGCTGTGGCGACAGGTATTGATGAGCATAACAACTATGCGGTCGATTTCATTGAAGCTGTAGGGGACATCAAACGAGACTTACCTCATGCGATGATTTCTGGTGGTGTATCGAATGTTTCGTTCTCATTCCGAGGTAATAACTACGCTCGTGAGGCTATCCACGCAGTATTCCTATACCACTGCTTTAAAAACGGTATGGATATGGGCATCGTAAATGCTGGGCAATTAGAGATTTACGATAATGTCCCTGAGGATTTACGTGAAGCCGTTGAAGATGTGGTTCTAAACCGCCGAGATGATTCCACTGAGCGCTTGCTAGATATCGCAACTGAATATCTAGAGCGTGCAGTTGGAAAGGTTGAAGATAAATCTGCTTTAGAGTGGCGTACCTGGCCAGTAGAAAAACGCTTAGAGCATTCTTTAGTTAAAGGTATTACCGACTTTATTGTTGAAGATACCGAAGAAGCTCGTGTTAATGCCTCTCGCCCTATCGAGGTGATAGAAGGCCCATTAATGGATGGTATGAATGTGGTTGGTGACCTCTTTGGTGAAGGTAAGATGTTCCTTCCTCAAGTGGTGAAATCTGCACGTGTTATGAAGCAAGCGGTAGCCCATTTAGAGCCATTTATCAATGCAACCAAAGACGTAGGTGCAACTAACGGAAAAATCTTACTTGCGACCGTAAAAGGCGATGTTCACGATATTGGCAAAAATATTGTGGGCGTTGTCTTGCAGTGTAATAACTACGAAATTATCGATTTAGGCGTGATGGTTTCATGTGAAAAAATCCTTAAGGTCGCTAAGGAAGAAAACGTCGATATCATTGGCCTTTCGGGTTTGATCACTCCTTCCCTGGATGAGATGGTGCATGTTGCGAAAGAAATGGAAAGACAAGGTTTTAAACTGCCTCTTCTCATCGGTGGAGCAACCACATCTAAAGCGCATACAGCCGTTAAGATTGAACAGAACTACTCCGAGCCTGTGGTCTACGTAAACAATGCTTCACGTGCGGTGGGTGTGTGTACTTCGTTGCTATCTAACGAATTGAAACCTGCATTTGTTGAGAAGTTGGATATTGATTACGATCGCGTTCGCGATCAGCATAATCGTAAGAAGCCTCGTACTAAACCGGTCACTCTTGAAAGAGCACGTGCTAATAAAGTAGCTATCGATTGGGATGCTTACACGCCACCGGCACCCGCTAAACCGGGAGTTCACATCTTTAATGATTTTGATGTGGCAACTTTGCGTCAGTACATCGACTGGACTCCATTCTTTATGACATGGTCATTGGTCGGTAAATACCCTGCAATTCTTAATCATGAAGAAGTGGGCGAGGAAGCGAAACGCTTATTCAAAGATGCCAACGATTTATTGGATCGAGTACAGAAAGAGAAGTTACTTGAAGCTCGTGGGATGTGTGCGATGTTCCCTGCCAACAGCGTTGGCGATGATATCGAAGTGTATACCGATGAATCTCGTACTGAAGTGTTAAAGGTTTTACACAACCTTCGTCAGCAAACCGAGAAGCCAAAAGGTTTTAACTACTGTTTGTCTGATTACATTGCGCCGAAAGATAGCGGTAAAGCGGACTGGATTGGTGGCTTTGCAGTGACTGGTGGTATCGGCGAGCGTGAGCTTGCTGATGAATACAAAGCCAACGGTGATGACTACAACGCGATTATGATTCAGGCGGTTGCTGACCGATTGGCTGAAGCGTTCGCTGAATACCTGCATAAAGAAGTGAGAAAGGACATTTGGGGCTACTCGCCGGATGAGGAGCTGTCTAATGACGATTTGATTCGTGAGAAGTACCAAGGTATTCGTCCAGCTCCAGGTTACCCTGCTTGCCCAGAACATACAGAAAAAGGAACGTTGTGGGAGTTGATGGGTGTTGAAAAAGCGATCGACATGTCACTAACCACGAGCTACGCGATGTGGCCTGGTGCTTCAGTGTCTGGTATGTATTTTTCACATCCTGATGCCCGATACTTTGCGATTGCACAGATTCAACAGGATCAAGTGGATAGCTATGCCGACCGTAAAGGTTGGGATATGTTGGAAGCTGAGAAGTGGTTAGGCCCAAACATTAACTAGTTTGAATCTATAACGAGCTTTGATTCGTAACGTAAAAAAGAGAAAGGGTTGCTTAATAGCAACCCTTTTTGTATCTGTAATTTAGTTATTTATCTGTCGATGATAAACGGACTATCTACTCAAATAACTCTTGATGAAGTTTTTGAACCGCCAACTTAGACACAGATTCATCTAGCAAGAAGCATAGGTTGTGTGGGCTTGCTCCGTAACAAATCATACGTAGGTTGAAATCTTCTAGAGTGCCGAATACCTGCTTTGCATAGCCTTTGCTTTCGCTCATGTTGTTACCAATAAGAGCAACGAGGCATAGGTCGTGCTCAATATCTACGGAACACAACTCTTCAAGCTCAAGGCGAGCGGCTTCAGGTAACTCAGGAGCACCACCAGAGGTATCGGTTTGATCGAGAGTCAGTGAGACACTGATCTCTGAGGTAGTGATAAGATCGACTGAGATCTTATGTTTAGCCAGGATCTCGAATACCTTTGCCAAAAAACCATAGGCATGGAACATGTTAGCGCTGCGTAGCGTAACCATGGTTTGGTTGCAGCGTAGGGCAAGCGCTCTGAACAGAGGAGAGCTTTCAACTTGTTGACGAATCCATGTTCCACCAAGCTCTGGTGCTTTTGATGAGCCGACAAAAACAGGGATTTGATGGCGTAGTGCAGGAACCAGAGTTGAAGGGTGTAATATTTTCGCGCCAAAGTTTGCCATCTCAGATGCCTCACTGAAGCTGATCTCTGGGATAGGAGATGCTTTCGATGCGATACGTGGATCTGTGGTGTAGATCCCTGGAACATCAGTCCAGATCTCTAAACCAATCGCTTGTACTGATTCGGCAATTAGTGCAGCAGAATAATCACTGCCGCCACGACCTAACGTTGTGGTGTTACCTTCGCTATCGGCACCGATAAAGCCTTGGGTAACGACAACTTGCTGTTGGCATAGTGGAATCAATTTCTGCTGTGCTAAAGCTGCAATATCTTTTAATTGTGGTTCTGCTTTACCGAAGTCATCATTGGTGCGCATCACTTCTCTGATATCAAAACGAACAGCGGGTGTCCCACGTTCACGAATGATCTGAGTCAGAATATGTGTCGACATCAGTTCGCCACATGCCACTAGGTGATCGGTGAGTTTGGTACTGGCTTGGAATGATGCCGCTTCTGCAGCGCTCGCAATATCATCCAGAATACAGTGCACATCTTTTTCAATGTTAATTGGGTCAGCTAGCTGAGCAAGAATCGTATTATGAATGTCGGTTAACTGTGTCACTAGTTTTTGGCGACGAGTTTTATCTTGAACACCATTCGCGAGCTCAACAAGCAGGTTAGTCACGCCAGAGCATGCGCTACTCACGACCAATTTCGTATTTGAGTTGTTTTCAATAATGGCAGCACAACGGCTCATTGCTTCAAAGTTGGCAACACTTGTTCCACCAAACTTAGCGACATTAAAAGAACCAGCTACATTAGATGCACTCACGATATATCTCCCACGATTTCCTAAAATAAAATTACTGTTGGGTAATCCAACGTCCGATGTTTTTCGAAGAGAGTTTTAGAGCAAAAAAGAGAGGAATTATTAGAATAGTAACCTCAGAAGCTCTTCACCATATAGAAATGGCGACAGTTAACGGGATTCAGCCCGCTCAACCGATAATAAAGGTCCTGCATCCTTTTATTATCTCGGCACTGCTCCCCATGAATGTTTTGTATTGGAAATGCGGTTCCACAAAACACCTGCCTGGGCAGTGCTCCTCTTCTGCTAGATAGCCATTTCATTGAACGTGTTTGCGCAAATAATGTCAATCCGTAACGTGAGATAATTGAAAAATAATTTTAACAATTATGTGACACTGGTTTGACCTCAATACTTATGGCTAATTGCTGAGGTAATCAATTTGCTTTAGGGTGGATTGTTCACAACATTAACGTAAGGGATGTACATGTCTAATTTAACACTCACTGCTGCTATCGATAGCTTTTATCCGCCACACCGAACGTTAATGGGGCCGGGGCCTTCAGACATTTCTCCTCAAGTTTTACAGGCCTTAAGCCGTCCAACCATTGGTCACCTCGACCCGCTATTTATTGCGATGATGGATGAGCTTAAACAACTTCTTAAGTATGCATTCCAAACAGAGAATGAATTTACGATTGCTGTTTCTGCTCCAGGCAGTGCGGGCATGGAAACCTGTTTTGTTAATTTGATTGAGCCTGGTGAAAAGGTCATTGTTTGTCGTAACGGTGTTTTTGGTGAGCGTATGCGCGAGAATGTTGTTCGCTGCGGTGGTGAAGCCATCCTTGTTGATGACGAGTGGGGTAAGCCCGTTTCAGTTGAAAAGGTAGAAAAGGCATTGGCAGAAAACCCCGATGCTGTTGCTGTCGCATTTGTGCATGCCGAGACGTCTACTGGCGCGTTATCGGATGCTCAAGCTATTTCCGCAGTCGCTCGCCAGTTTGATGCATTGTCGATTGTGGATGCGGTGACATCATTAGGTGGTGTGCCATTGTTGGTTGATGAATGGCAACTCGATGCGGTTTATTCAGGCAGTCAGAAGTGTCTGTCTTGTGTACCTGGTTTATCTCCCGTGACGTTCTCTCAACGTGCTGTCGATAAAATGAAAGCACGTCAAGCTCCCGTACAAAGCTGGTTCTTGGATCAGAGCTTGGTATTAGGTTATTGGAGTGGAGAAGGTAAGCGTAGCTATCACCACACTGCGCCCGTGAACAGCCTATATGCTCTGCATGAGTCGTTGGTTTTGTTGAAAAATGAAGGCCTAGACAATGCGTGGTCTCGTCACTATGCGATGCACCAAGAACTTAAAGCTGGCGTAGAAGCTTTGGGGTTGGAGTTTGTGGTTGCTGAAGAGAGTCGCTTACCTCAATTGAATGCGCTTTACTTCCCTGAAGGGATTGATGAAGCCAAAATAAGAACGCAGCTGTTAGAAGAGTATAATCTTGAAATCGGTGCTGGGCTTGGCTCTTTGGCTGGTAAGGCGTGGCGTATCGGCCTAATGGGTTACGGTGCTCGTAAAGAGAATGTCGCTTTGTGCTTAAAAGCGTTACAAGACATTTTAAAATAACGGTAATAAATTGAAGTTTAAAAGAAAAGCGCACGAGAGAATGTGCGCTTTTTTGTGTCTAGGCTATAGGCTAAATGTCATTACAGCAAAATGACTCTAGATTCCTTGGCGTCATTTAGCTGAAGAAATGTTGTTTTCTGCTTCGGATATCTTCTTATACTGAACCTTGGAAAAGTCTCGATTTGGGAACAAGAAGCTCGCTTCACTGCGAATTTGTTCTGCCTTGCTGTGATCGCCTAATCCTTGATATGCGAGAATCAGGTTGGTGTAGAAAGCAGGCCTTGGCTTATTCTTTATGATTTCTAACGACCAATCTATATAAGGAAGGATCAGGCTAGGATCGGCTTTGTAGAGGCCGATATTTAGATAGGTACTGTACACATCCCAATCATAGCGATCTTTCCAGACTACGGGGTTCGTTACCTGCTTAAGAATGTCCGGGTTTTTCGGCTTAGACATTTCAAATTTAGTGAGTACATAATTGGTGTGTAAGGCACTCAGCATGTAAAAACTCACCAAGATAGGAACGACTAAGCTCGACACTCTGAATAGGATTTTACTTACGATACTAAACGGCTGCTGATAGTGGCGAGAAGTCCGTTGGTCGACCCAGTAAATCAAAATGATAAAGGTTATCCAGTGAATCGCCGAGTGGTAAAAAGGATACTCAAGCTGAGAATGTAAGAGCATAGGTATGAATAGCGCAAGTAGTGCTAGACGTGTTCCTTTCGCTGAGCTTGCTATGCGTGACATCACCAACATTGCAGCAATCAAGATCCCGATGATTGGTACTATTCCGCCTTCAACCCCCCAAAACAGGAACTCATTGTGTGGGTGATCCATTGAAGGAAGGCCGGGATGATAATTTGAGTTAAGTTGATGTTGGCGGGCTGTGTATAGCGTGTATTCGGATTCGAATTTTCCGTAGCCATAACCGGTAAATGGCTTTTCGATCATCATATCGAGCGCTTGTGGAAAGGTATAAGCTCGTGGACTTTCTAAGTTTGCTTTTTTACTGGCGAAACTATCAGTTGCACTGAGGCTGATTACCGAAAAGGCGACGACGATACCGACTACCACTGATGCACACCACCCGTAGAAGCGTTTCTTGGTCGAGAACTTGTATAGATAAGGCAGAATGCATACAAACCCAATGACGGCAGCCAACCACCCGGTACGTGATGCGATGATGATCAGCAAAGGTACGGTTAAGGCTGGTGTTAAATAAAGTAGAAGCGACTCGCTAATTTGGTGATTATATTTAGTTGGTTGCCTTGCTAAAAGATAAGCTGACAGCACAAAACCTGTAGCAAGAAAGCTTGCCATAACATTCGGTTGTTGGAATATCCCATAAGGTCTATTGGCCGCAGTGTTGTAGTCAAATAGGTTGCCAGGTTCTAATAGGAAATATTGCACATAGCCAAATAGTGCCTGTATGACAACAGCAAGCACAATGAACCACAATATGCGCTGCTTGTGCTTATTGCTGAACTTAAATTGTTGCAGCACGACGAATAATGTAAAGCCCGCCCACAATCCAAGTAAGCGCCCTGACGCTCCTTGAGGAGCGGCGTTGCTGTATAAAATCGGCAGTGTGAGTATGATGCAGCTTATCAACAAGCCAATCGTTAATTTGGAATACTTGAGTACTCGGTTAGTAGCAAGTTGGTAGAAGCCAATCGCCAGCGTAAAGCTAAGGGCTAACCAAGTGGTTGGATTAAAGGATAAAGTAAGGCCTGAGCCTCCTGGGTTAGGCATGAAAAAATGCATGGCTAATAAGAATACAACAGCTAGAGAGGCCAGAAATGCTTTATTGAGTGGTAGCTTAGTTACCTGATTTTCTAGTTGGGTACCGCTAGTGTGTATTGTTGCCATAAATCCCTAACCTTATAAAAACAGAGCTTGTTCCTTCTGAAACAAGCTCTGTTACTTTAACATTTTTCTGTCTGCTCGCAGGACGCTATTTTACACCTACTTCAAATTTAACATAGGTTTAAGGAAGCGAGCCGTATGCGAACCTTCGACTAACGCCACATCTTCAGGAGTACCTTCTGCAACAATTTCACCGCCTCCTTGACCACCTTCAGGGCCAAGATCTAGGATCCAGTCCGCGGTTTTGACGACGTCTAGGTTATGCTCAATCACGACAACCGTATTGCCGTGATCACGTAATCTATGCAGTACCGTTAATAGCTGTTGAATATCGTGGAAGTGAAGCCCTGTTGTTGGCTCGTCGAGAATGTATAAGGTTTTACCTGTATCTCGTTTCGACAGCTCACGTGCCAATTTAACACGTTGGGCTTCACCACCAGATAAGGTTGTCGCTGCTTGTCCGAGGCGAATGTAGGAAAGGCCAACATCCATTAAGGTTTGCAGCTTACGAGCAATAACAGGAACAGGGTTGAAGTATTCTCGAGCATCTTCGACAGTCATCTCTAGAACTTCGTCAATGGTTTTCCCCTTGTAGCGGACCTCTAGCGTTTCACGGTTATAACGCTTACCTTTACACACATCGCACGGTACATACACATCTGGCAAGAAATGCATCTCTACTTTGATGACACCGTCTCCCTGACACGCTTCACAACGACCACCACGAACGTTAAAACTGAATCGACCTGGCTTGTAGCCACGAGATCGTGATTCTTGTGTACCTGCAAATAACTCTCGAATTGGAGTGAAAATACCAGTGTAGGTTGCAGGATTCGATCTTGGTGTTCGACCGATAGGGCTTTGATCAATATCGATTACTTTGTCGAAATGCTCTAAGCCTTTAATCTTTTTGTGCTGCGCCGGAACTGCAGTTGTTGCACCGTTCAATTGAGTGTGGGCGACTTTAAAGAAGGTGTCATTGATGAGTGTTGATTTACCGGATCCCGATACACCAGTAATACAGCTGAACAAGCCTACAGGGATTGTCGCAGTGACATTCTTTAGGTTGTTCCCAGTCGCGCCAACGATCTCGACGACCTTTTTCTTATCGATAGGCGTTCTTTGTTTGGGGATCGCAATTTCTTTGGCGCCGCTGAGGTATTGCCCAGTTAAAGAATTCGGATTTTCGATGATGTCTTGCATGGTGCCTTCAGCGACCACGTGACCACCATGAACACCTGCGCCTGGGCCTATATCGATAACATGGTCAGCGCAACGAATCGCATCTTCGTCATGCTCAACAACAAGTACGGTATTTCCTAAGTCTCTTAGGTGAACCAGAGTTTGCAGTAGACGTTCATTATCACGCTGGTGGAGGCCAATCGATGGTTCATCCAGCACATACATAACGCCAACTAAACCGGCCCCAATTTGACTTGCTAGACGAATTCTTTGCGCTTCACCACCTGACAGTGTTTCTGCACTGCGTGATAGGTTCAGGTAATTCAAACCAACGTTCACCAAAAAATGCAGACGATCATTGATCTCTTTCATCACTTTATCAGCAATTTGTCTACGCTGGCCGTCTAACTTCAACTCTTGGAAAAATTGTAGTGCGTCAGCAATGCTGAGCTGAACGATTTCTGGCAGTGTGGTATCGCCAATAAAGACGTTTCTTGCTTCTAATCTTAAACGCGTACCATCACAGCTAGAGCATGACTTCGTTGATATGTACTTGGCAAGATCTTCACGCACCGCGCTAGATTCAGTGTCGCGGTAACGGCGTTCCAGCGTATTTAAAATACCTTCAAAGGGGTGACGCTTGACTCGGATATCACCACGATCATTGATGTATTTGAATTCAACTTCAGTTCTACCAGAGCCCTTGAGGATGATCTCTTGAGTTTTCTTTGGTAAAGAGTTGAACGGAGCATAAAGGTCAAAACCATAATGGTCTGATAGCGATGTCAGCATTTGGAAATAGTAATAATTTTTCTGATCCCAGCCTTTTATCGCACCTTCTGCAATGCTTAGGTTCTCATCTAAAATTACTCGACTTGGGTCAAAATATTGTTGAACACCAAGTCCATCACAAGTACCACATGCACCAGCAGGATTGTTGAATGAGAATAGGCGAGGCTCAAGTTCTTGCATGCTGTAGCCACATTTTGGACAAGCGAAGTTTGCAGAGAACACGATCTCTTCTTGTTCTTTATCATCCATCCAACCGACTACGGCGATGCCACCAGAGAGCTCTAATGTTGTCTCAAACGATTCAGCTAAACGCTGTTGAAGATCTGGGCGAACCTTAAAGCGATCAACGACAACTTCAATGGTGTGCTTCTTGTGCAGCTCCAATGTGGGAGGATCGGACAGATCACAGGTCTCACCATCAATACGGGCACGAATAAAGCCTTGAGCCGCTAGGTTCTCAAGCGTTTTAACGTGCTCACCTTTACGTTCTTTGACTATTGGAGCCAACAGCATCATCTTTGAACCAGCCGGTAGCTCTAAGACTTTATCGACCATTTGGCTGATGGTTTGTGCTGCAAGAGGGGTATTGTGATCAGGACAGCGCGGCTCACCAACTCGCGCGTACAGTAATCTAAGATAGTCATAGACTTCAGTAATAGTACCGACGGTTGAGCGAGGGTTATGTGAAGTCGATTTTTGTTCTATGGAGATGGCTGGAGATAAACCTTCGATGTGGTCGACATCGGGTTTTTCCATGAGAGATAGAAATTGACGAGCGTAGGCCGACAAAGACTCAACATAACGACGTTGACCTTCTGCGTAGAGGGTATCAAACGCAAGTGACGACTTTCCTGAACCTGATAATCCAGTGATAACCGTCAGCTTATCACGAGGTATGGTTAGGTTAATGTCTTTGAGGTTATGCGTACGAGCGCCTCTAATTTCTATTTTATCCATCTCAACAGACCATGTAATTTTAAGTGGCTAAAGTATTACATAGAGTGAGATTTGTGCAAAGTTTTACTGGATAAAAAAACAGTAATAAAAAAGGGCGACTCTTTTGAGTCACCCTTGGAATCATTTAATGTGCTGTTAACCAACCGCTCATTGCTATTAATTAAATAGCTAAACAGTGAGTAAGCCAAAATTAGCGATTAAGCTTCTTTTGTGGTTGAGTGCTTACCTAGCTCGATTTGTTGTTGATCTTTTTTATATAGGTTTTCAAAGCAGTAATTTGTTGCTTCGATGTAGCCTTCAACACTACCGCAGTCAAAACGTTGGCCTTTAAATTTGTAAGCCAATACACAGCCTGCTTTTGCTTGTTTCAGCAATGCATCAGTGATCTGGATCTCACCGCCTTTGCCTGGTTCAGTCTGCTCGATAAGCTCAAAGATATCTGGGGTCAGGATATAACGGCCAATGATCGCTAGGTTGCTTGGAGCAGTGCCTGGCTCTGGCTTTTCTACCATGTCATCGACACGGAACAGGTCATCTTTGATCATCTCGCCAGAGATAACACCGTATTTGTGAGTCTCTTCTTCAGGAACTTCTTGTACTGCCACAATTGAACAGCGGAATTGCTTGTATAATGCAACCATTTGAGTCAGTACACCTTGCTGTTCGTTCACACAAAGGTCATCAGCAAGCACAACCGCGAACGGTTCATCACCCACAAGCTCACGCCCCGTCAAGATAGCATGACCTAGACCTTTCATTTCGCGTTGACGAATGTAGGTGAAGTTTGCTGCTTCAATCGTCTCACGAATATTGATTAGCAAGTCTTCTTTATTGGTACCGCTAATTTGGTGCTCAAGCTCGTAGTTCTTATCAAAGTGATCCATCAATGAGTGCTTACCACGGCCTGTAACAATGCACATACCATCCATACCTGCTTCGATGGCTTCTTCAACGCCGTATTCAATCAGAGGTTTGTTCACAACAGGCATCATTTCTTTAGGCATTGATTTAGTTGCTGGTAGGAAGCGTGTACCGTAGCCAGCTGCCGGGAAAAGGCACTTTTTGATCATGATAAGACCCTTTATCTATAATAATTATTGATTCAACTGATTTGTTGATATTTCTGAGGGCAACTCTAGCATATGTTATGTCGAAAATTCAGCAACAATACCTATGATTACTCGAGCTTCCCTCATTATTATTGTCAGATTAGAGGCGAAGCGGTTATGCAAGCAAGTTTTGGTTTGCCCATGCAATAGCTTGGACTCTATTTTTCACCGCTAACTTACGGAATATTTGATAGAGGTGGGATTTGACCGTGAATTCGCTAATGAAAAGGTCATCGGCTATTTGAGTATTTGATGATCCTGATTGAAGGCAGCGAATGACTTGGATTTCACGAATAGTTAAATCAACATTGGTTGGGGTCGTATTGGTATTGACCATGTTACGATAATAAAACAGAAGTTGATTAGTCACCTTCCTTGGTAACCAATTATCACCATCGATCACTTCTTGAAGACCACGAGCAATCTTGTCCTTTTGATCTGTGTTGTAAAAGAGTCCTTTTAATACCCCATAGGTCAGCAGTTCTGAGGTAGGAAGTTGCAGAGGAACATTGAATAAAATTATCTCATGATTCTTCCACATCACGGGTAGGTTAGGACAAATAGCCAATAGCTGTGGTACCTCTTTGTAATCAACGAGTAAGATGCGATTGCTCTGCTTTCTATCAACTAGCATCAATTCACTTGGTGTCATTTTGTAGAGAATAATGGATAAGTGTTTTTCGATTTCTTTTACGTGTAGGTAAGTGTCACTCGGATCGATGCACAGAAAGTGTAAAGTGCGAGCGTATCGAGATTTTCTCATTGAAACGTCCTGTTTATATTTAATGAGATTTCACGTTGTCATGCACATTTTTACTTCTCTAGCACCTTTTATGTGACTTGCGTTGAATATCAACTCTCAAAGTAAATGAGTGGTTTGTAAGTGGAGGAAAAAGCAACATCGCTCTGAATATCATGATTTGTTACGTTTTTAATCTTTGTCGTGAGGAGAGAATAGGAATGCGATTTATCACTGCAGAAAAGCATGCTATTCTTGTGCGCTAAAATTTTCTGAGACTATGAATTTAGACGGAGCAAATCATGGCTAGCCGTGGAGTTAACAAAGTTATATTAGTGGGTAACCTAGGTAATGACCCTGAAATTCGTTACATGCCAAATGGCGGTGCAGTAGCGAACATTACCATTGCAACGTCAGAGTCATGGCGTGACAAAGCAACTGGCGAACAGCGCGAAAAAACAGAATGGCACCGTGTTGCTCTGTTTGGCAAGCTGGCGGAAGTTGCTGGTGAGTACCTACGTAAAGGTTCCCAAGTTTACATTGAAGGTCAACTTCAAACGCGTAAATGGCAAGATCAAAGCGGTCAAGATCGCTACACAACAGAAGTCGTTGTTCAAGGCTTCAACGGTGTAATGCAAATGCTTGGCGGTCGTGCTCAAGGCGGTGCTCCTGCCCAAGGTGGTATGGGTAACAACCAACAGCAAGGTAGTTGGGGGCAACCACAGCAGCCACAACAACAGCAGCAACAATACAGTGCGCCAGCTCAACAGCAGCCGAAAGCACCTCAACAAGCTCCTCAGCAGGCTCAACCTCAATATAATGAGCCGCCGATGGATTTTGATGATGACATCCCATTTTAAGCACTGTTTTTAATAT
>NZ_JBFRSN010000108.1:0-4853 GCF_041473595.1 Vibrio sp. 10N.222.46.A1 | reverse complement strand
GCGGCTTCAATCGCTGCATTTAACGCAAGGAGATTGGTCTGTTCAGCGATTTCACCAATCACTGTCAAAATATCACTGATCCCTTTAGTTTCTTGGCTCATGCTTTCTAGGTTCGATGATGTGTTCTCTATCTCAGAAACTAGTGCATTAACCTTCATTTGTGCATCACCGACAGCATTGAGTGATTGCTCCCCGATATCCGACGCGACTTTAGTTGATTGCGCCGTTTCACCTGCATTTTGGGCAACGGCGTCAGCTGTTGAACTCATTTCTTCAATGGCAGTGACAATTTGTTCAGTTTCTTGCACGTGCTGATTCAAAATGTGGTTATTTTCATCTGATTTATGTTCAAGTTGCTGCACATTTTCTTTCAGTTCAGACGATGCTGCGTCAATCTTTAGCATCAAGTCTTGTATATGCTCGATGAATTGGTTTACACCAGATGCGATTTGCCCTAAATCATCGTGTTTCTTTACTTCGAGTCTCTGAGTTAAATCACCATCACCATTTGATAGCCCTGTAATGGTTCCTTTCAACGCTAGGATGGGTTTGTAAAGAATATTGAGAATGAATAACGTGGCAACTACGCTGATCAATAGGTAGACAATCGTGATCATAATTGCTTGCTGCTGAGCGACTTCTAGCGCTGCGAATACGACGCTTTTGTCTAATCCAACAAGTAGGTACCACTCTTTGTCACCATAGCTAACCGCATGGCTGAACATCACTTTCTCAACGCTGTTGATACTATAATTAACGATTGTGCTTTCTGAATTTTGTGCTTTTTTTGCAACGTCTTTCAAAGAAGCGTAATCCGTTAATTTAGTGCCCACTTTAACCACACTGGATGTGCTAGCCAGCACCGTCATGTCATTGGTCATCATCATCGAAATAGCACCGTTGAGGTCGATTTCAGAGACAGTGTCACTTAAAACATCGAGTGGAATGTCTGCCAATACCACACCGTTACCAACATCTTTACCAATGCTCACCATTAAGGTACCTGTTGTGGAGTCTGTATATGGGTCTGTATATACAAGGCTTCCTGAACGCTTACCTTCTTTGTACCAAGCTTTACTGCGAGGGTCGTAGCTTGATGGGCTTTTGTGATTATCCCAGCCCGGGTAATCGAATGAGGCATAAGCATCGCCATTGTCAAAACCTATCATCAAGTTCGCGACATCAGCACCTAATGAGCCCACGCGCATTCGCTCGGCGTGTCTATCTTGATAATTATGTTGACGATAATCAGCAGCTACTTTTGCTACTGCTTGTGTTTTTGCTTCTAGGTAAGTCTCAACCTTATTCCCTTCAATGCGAATACGGTCTTGTGTGCTCTGATAAATAGTGTCAGTGAGTGCTTCCTTCTTACTCTGATATGATAAATAGTTGGCTGAACCGACACTTATTGCGATTATTACTGATACTGCGACTAAAAGAACCTGCTTAAATCCAAGTTGTTTCATATGAATGTCCTTAATACTGAGCGTGCTCATCTGTCTGGCTAATGATTGTGCGAGTATATAGAGATATAGTGAATGCAACTACGCTCTCAATTGAACATTTAGTCTAATTTGAACAGTCTCAGCTCTGTATACAAAAAGCTCATGAAAAAATGGTTTATGCAGTAATGGTTCATTGATGCTGAATGAGAGGGAATCGTGACCGCCAGATAGAGATGTTTACGACAGTGTGGTACTGACTTTAAAGCTTAAATAAGGCGCCGCATTAGGGTATTTGAGCATAATGGATAACGTCACTAGTCAGTCATATGCGCTTGCTTATTGAGATGAGTGAGCTGTCATCAAAATAGTTACAAAACGTAAGCAACCTTCAGTACTTACGTTATCTCTATACTAACCAGCTAAGCCCTGCCAAATGGCAGTAAAGCCACTGATAGAACATAACAGTAAAGAACCAATTCGTATCTTCTCTTTAGGAATGCTTTGCGTGGTCATTAACGCCACTTTGTAACCCAACCAAGCAGCAGGCAGCAAAGGTATGGTGATGATCAAATGGTGCATAGTGAAGAAGCCAATTGGGATCTGAACAATCAACGAAATGATTGAACTAAAGACAAAAAAGGCAGACAAGTTGCCACGCAGCTGATTGGCATCTTGGTGTTGGAGTAGCAGTGCCATAGGTGGACCACCAATACCTGAACTGGTGCCAAAAAATCCTGAGAAGAATCCCGCGATGCCCATTTTGGCAGGCGTCGGCTCTAACCTAAATGGAAGCAAGCTGACAATCACTGCAAATACCACTAATAAACCTAACCAAAGTGACAACACGCTCGTTGAAACCATCACCAACAAGGCACCGCCTGCTAGTGAGCCTGGAATGCGTCCTAGTAATGCGATTTTTAATCCGCCAATAGAAATGTTTGCACGGTGTTTAAAGGCGTTGAATAACGAGATGAACAGGCCAACTAAACAGATAGGCGCAGGTACATAGTCGGGCGAGACTAAAAACAACAACGGGGCAGCCACAATAGCCAAGCCAAAGCCGATTGCTGTTTGTACAAACGAGCCGACAAAAATGAGTGCCATCGCGATAAGGGCGGTCTGATCTAGGTATTCCATAAGCCTGCGAATTAGTTTTAAAGGAGCGAGTGGATACTATAAATTAAAACGAAAAGAATAGTCTTATTATTCAGTGAGGCTTATGCAAGTTTCGTTAGTTATCATTTCGATAATAACGACTAACAAAAAAGCGAGTGAGCATATCAGGATACTTCCTTTCAATACTCACTCGCTTTATTGGAACGACTTGTTGTTTACGCTAGTGGGGGAGTCAGTGTTAAACGTTAAGCCATTGCCAATTTCAGTCGCTCAATCGGCTTGTCATTGATTGGTAAATGGATAAGCGCTGCCGCAAATGCAAGTACCACGGTTGACCACCAGATTGGCTCGTAAGAACCGTAGTAATCGTAAATACGACCGCCAACCCAAGCGCCTAAGAAGCTACCCACTTGGTGAGTAAAGAACACCAAACCGTACAACGTCGACAGGTAACGAGCACCGAAGATCTGACGAACTAAGCCAGAAGTTAGCGGAACCGTACCCAACCAACAAAAACCAATCGCTGCACCGAAGATAGCCGCGGTTGACTCAGTAACAGGCAAAGTGACAAAAGCTCCGATAACCACAGTACGTACTAAGTACAGTGCCGACATTACATGACGCTTGCTGAACTTATCGCCCATCACACCCCAGAAGTAAGATCCGAAGATGTTGAAGATACCCACATAAGCCAGTGCCATTGCTGCGCTGCTCGCGGGTAGGTTTTTGTCGGCTAAGTAACTCGGTAAGTGCGTCGCAATGAACATCACGTGGAAACCACACACGAAGAAGCCTGCGTGAATTAACCAATAACTTTTGTTCGCAAATGCTTCAGACAGCGCTTCTTTTAGTGTCTGAGTGTCTTCTACTTGCTTATTGGTTGCCGACTTCGGCGCTCGCATAAACAGGGCAAAAGAGATCATGAAACAACAAAGTACGCCAAAGACTTGCATTGCACTCTGCCAGTCAAATTCGTTCAACATGTATTGCGCGCCCGGAATTACCGCGAACATACCAAATGAACCTGCTGCTGTGGTTAAACCAAATGCCTTCGCTGCGTGCTCTGCAGGTACTACGTTTGCTACCGCGCCTAGCACGATCACATAGCTCGTCGCACTCAATCCAAGGCCAACTAATGCGCCTAATGAAACGTAAAGCATGCTTGATTCGGTAGAAATAGAGGTAAGAAGTAAACCCAAACCGTAAGCACATGCGCCAGCAATAATGATGCGTCTTGCTCCCCATTTGTCAGCAGCCATACCAACAAAAGGTTGGAACACGCCAAACAATAGGTTTTGTAGCGCAATCGCGAAGCTGAAAAACTCTCGACCCGTGCCGAAATGCTCTGAAATTGGCATCATGAAAATGCCGAATGATTGTCTGATCCCTAGACTGATAATAAGTGTGCCGATCCCAAGCCATACCAGTAAAGGAAAACGGAAAATGCTCATTCTAATACTCTTAAATTAATGGTGGTGATGTGAGTGGTCTTGCGCTGACATGTGTTGGTCAGTCATTTTATTGTGGTGTTCGTGCCCGGAATGCTCATGCGCTGACTGCTGGTGGCATCCACTGCTAACGGCATGCTGAGCCAAGAGATCGATCAATGGCTGATTGTGATGCACAATTACCAAACTAATGACAAGGAATAGCGTCATTCTGGCGAGTTGGGCAAAAAGAGATTGTGAAAACATAAGGTGTTTACATGCGCTCAATGTTGTAAGAAGTCGCGCATCATAATGACGAGTAGGGTATGTATCAAATGACCTTTTGTGATTTAGTCTATGCGTTTTATGCATAGATTTAAGCATCGCTGGAGTTGGAATGAAACGTAGCTAATAAATAGGAAAACACGAAGCTCGCTGATTATGTGGTAGAAGCGGAGAATTTAGGATGGATATTTAATTTTTTAGATATAACTGCTTGTTTTAGTGAAGTATTTTAAAGCCTGTAAAAGCTAGTATACAAATTAATCACTCAGTAACACTGCGCATTTACTCGACTTATCTGTTAAACATCGTAAATTTGTACTTCAATCGTTTCAACGGGACTGAAACGCGATGTTAAAAGATTCAGGGAGAGTCATTCACATGGATAAAGATCATAACCTTCGCGAAAACTTACTGGCACTGATCTTAGGTAGCGCGCTAGTGTCACTCGGCGTTATCTTTTTCAATCAAGTCGGTTTGCTCACCGGAGGCACGGCTGGTCTAGCGATCTTCATTACCAAAGTGACAGATTTGAGCTTTGGCCAAGTGTTCTTCGCACTTAACTTACCTTTCTATATTTTGT
>NZ_JBFRSN010000107.1:0-7627 GCF_041473595.1 Vibrio sp. 10N.222.46.A1 | reverse complement strand
GCCTTTGTGGTCATCATGGTCGTGTTCTGCGTGATCATGGCCTTTGTGGTCATCATGGTCGTGTTCAGCGTGTTCAGCGTGGTCATGGCCTTCATGGTCATCATGATCGCCTTCCAAGGTGTTCGTCACCGACTTGAACTTCAGAGTACAGCTTGCATTTTTGAAACCAAATAGCTCATCTGGCTTGTTTAATTGCGCAATCGCTTGTTCAAATACTTTCTTTTGCTCAGCAGTTTCTGGAGCATGTTCAAAGCCAACCACATCAGCGCCGGGAGCTGTTACTTCAACAAGTAGTTCTTGCCCATCTTGAGCGATGTTCACCTCAACTTTACCGTGCACGTGTGCTTCGTGAGAGCGGAATTCTTCGTTAGCTAGAACATTAGTAGAGACAGTCATACCGATAACAACGGCTAGAATAGTAGGTTTCATGTTTTTTTCCTGAATAAAGGTTAATTAAAAAGTAGTGGTAATTAAGAAATCTTTACAGGAGGTGAACGTGCTAAATAAGCGAAATACAGGCGCTGTAACGAAATGACTGACTCTGTGATAGCGACAGTAAATTCCGAATGGAACTCTGGGATCTGTGGAAGTGAATGCGCCGTTATGAACTGATTTATCGAAAACAGCTCACAGTGATGTGAAGAGTGATGATGTGGGTCGATATCTACAATATGTGTCGCTGCTAACACGCTCAACATGAGCATCAGCCCAAGCAAGAAGCCTGTTTTACGTTTCACATTATTAGGTGTGTTTTTCCACATCAGGATGATTAACCACAGAATTAAAAAAGGATACTGTTATAATATAACAATATCCTTTGGTCAGGTCTCGAAAAAGACGCGAATATCTTATTAAAGGCTCGCTTTAATCAACTCAATAACTTGAGTGACTTCTGAGTCGTTTAATGCCCCTTCTTTAACAAACAATATTTTACCTTGCTTGTCTTGAACGATAATCGCTGAGCTCTCTTCTTTTAAAGCCCATGATGACGCTACGGTTCCGTCTTCATCTAGCACCATAGAAGACCATGGAAATTCTTCTTTGCTACTTTCTGCTGACGATTTAACAAAAGACCCAGTTCCCCAAATCGCATCATCTTGGTTGATGATGGTAGTGGTTTGGTAGCTGTCTTCTGCGAATTTCGATGCTGTAATTGCTGCCATCAGTTGTGCGTTGAGCTCTTTCGAGCTGCTACGGCCAGCAATAGCTTGAACGACGCGAACTTTACCTAGAAGATCATTGGTTGCCCAAGCTTGATATCCAGTATTTCCGTCGTTTAGTACGATTTCACCATAGTTGCTAACATCGACAGCAGGCAGAGTTGCACCGACTGATAGATTATGAGCATTGGCGAAAAGTGGAGAGGCTGCGGCTAAAAAAGCCAGTAGAGTTTTGTTTTTCATTATATTTTTGTTCCGCTTATTGGTTTGCTCTGGAAGTATAATATGAAATTTGAAAAATGCCTCTTTAACTTTTTTATCGTACGGTGTGGAAATAAGTTGCAGGCTTGTTACCAAAAGGTATAATGCATCAATATCGAGATGAACAATAGATTATCTTGCTGTTTGCTAAAGGAATTAGCGATTTAATGTGCTTTGAATACGTTGGTGTTCAGGTACGTGGCTGTAGTACTCAAATGGAATTGAGGTTGTATTATGTTAAGAAAATTTTCTACTTACCGTCCACATCAGGTGGCGCGTTTCGTTAAAGTCCTGTTCAAAGGCCAGTTTGCTATAGAGGGTATCGGAGAGTTTCGCTTCGACCAAGGCAAGGTGCTTCTTCCTGAAGTTTCAGACAAACAAAAGCTAACGATTTTTAAAGAAGTTAACGGCACCATTGCTGCGCTGCCGGTGTAACTGACTGTTATAGATTTGCATTTCGTCAAATAGATTTCCAATGAAAAAGGGCTTCCTAGCGGAAGCCCTTTTTTAATGGATGTTGTTCTAGTTTGTATGCCTAATACCAATCGTAGTAAATAACTGTTCATCTTAGCTGGTTAAAACACTCGATAACATCGTTAGAAATTTTGATTGTAGAATAACTACTTATCGAAAATTTCTGCCTTGTTCTCAAGCATTTTTCCTGCGCTATTTATGATCACTTACTTACTGTGATTGGTATAACACATTATTGCGGAGGGAAGCACACACCTGTTCCACCCAATCCACAATAACCATTCGGATTTTTAGCTAAGTATTGCTGGTGGTAGGTTTCTGCGAAAAAATATTTTCCAGCAGGCAGAACTTCCGTTGTGATTTCGTTGCCCAATGATTCAGTCATTGCTCGTTGGTATTCACGTTTAGAGTGCTCAGCGATAGTCTGTTGTTCTTCGCTGAAGGTGTATATCGCAGAACGGTATTGAGTCCCTAAATCGTTGCCTTGGCGCATCCCTTGAGTTGGGTCATGACGCTCCCAAAAGGTTTCAAGTACTTGAGCGAGAGATGTTTGTTCGCTATCAAAAATGACACGAACGACTTCGGTATGGCCAGTTTGTCCGCTACATACCTGCTCATAAGTGGGGTTAATCGTGTATCCACCAGCGTAGCCAACAGATGTTGAAATAACGCCGTTCAACTGCCAGAACAAACGCTCAGCTCCCCAGAAGCATCCCATACCAAGTAGGACTTCTTGTTGAGAACCCGTAGGTGTATTGAGCAAGTCAGTTTGATTGACGAAATGGCGCTCAGTGATTCGGATTGGGTCAGCATTTCCCGGTAATGCGGTTGCTGCGGAAACCAGTTGTTGTTTGTTTAGCATATTATATTCCTTTTCGCATACGTTTACCGCGTTAGTTAACATTAGATCTAGGTTTATATTAACTGGAGGCTCATATTAACGGCTGGTTAATATTGATTAAGTCTTTACATTAGACCGTGTTATTACCAGATTTGTTACAGACTCAATGCCTTTTTAGCGGTATGATTTCTTTTCACTTATTAACGTATTGATAACTTCTTCACCAATTAAACATGATAAGAAAAACTTTACCAGTTCTGATTGGCACTCTACTGTCATCGACATTCGCTTTCGCTGACGTTTCCCTTGATATTAAAGGGTTGGATGGCGCGCTTGCAGATAATGTGGATGCTTATCTGAGTGCGATTCCTGAAGAAGAGTATTCGGTCTCATTAAGATTTCAATCTCGCTTGGAGTCGATGATCAACGAAGCGTTGAATGCATTAGGCTACTACCAACCTAATATCACATTTACTCATTCTGAAGATGATACCGAATTGACTGTTACGGTTGAGCCGGGAGAGCCGGTTGTTATTTATGCTTCAGATATTGTTCTGACTGGTGAAGCCAAAGATGATCCTGATTTTTTGGCCTTAATAGCTAAGAGCAAGTTGTCTAAAGGTTCGATTTTGAATCATGGTAATTATGACTCTTTAAAATCATCGATCCGCAATCTTGGATTAGCGAAAGGTTACTTCGATGGGGCGTATGATCTTAGCAAACTAGAAGTCGCTCCTGAATTAAACCGCGCTTATGTCCGCCTTCATTATAACAGTGGTATTCGTTATCACTTTGGCTCTACTCAGGTTACTGGTAGCCAAATAGAAGAAGAGAAGGTGCAGTCACTTAAACCATTTGAAGATGGCGAACCTTACTCGATAACCAAAGTTGGTGAATACAACCAAAACCTTTCCAATACGGATTGGTTCTCTTCAGTCTTTGTTGAGCCTGATTTAAGTCAATTGGGTGAAGGTCGAGAAATTCCGATGAAGGTAAGCCTTGCTCCGCAAGCGCGGAACCAAATTGAAACGGGTATCGGTGTATCAACAGACTTGGGTGTAAAAGGTACCCTTAAATGGAAGAAACCTTGGGTTAATGAGAAAGGTCATAGTTTTAATAGTAGTTTATCGATCTCCAAGCCTGAGCAGACGATTACGGCGGCTTATAAAATCCCATTGGATGACGTGCTTAATGACTACTATCAAATTAAGTATGGAATGAAGAATCTGGATAACCGTGATACCAAGAGTTTGGAGTCAAACTTAGCCTTAGAAAGGTACTGGCGTCTAGATAATGGTTGGCAACGCACGGTATTCATTCGATACCTAGTCGAAAACTATAAACAAGGTTTACAAGACGATTTGGCGCAGTTTGTGTTGCCAGGTGTCTCTTTCTCACGCACTCGAACCCGAGGCGGTTCAATGCCGATGTGGGGCGATAAACAAACCATCATGGTTGAAGCGGCTGATGATACCTTGTTATCTGAAACCCAAGTCGTACGTTTTCAAGGGCAAACCGCATGGATTCGAAGCATTGGTAATAACCACCGAGGTTTAACCCGCCTTCAATTCGGCGGAAACTTTGCGGACGAATTTGATAAGTTATCTCCTTCTTTAAGATTTTTTGCGGGTGGTGATAATAGCATCCGTGGTTATGGCTATGAGTCTATCTCTCCTCGAGATGAAAGTGGCGCACTAACGGGGGCGAAATTCATTGCAACCAGTTCGTTTGAATACCAATATCGCTTAGTTGGGAATTGGTGGGGAGCGGCTTTCTACGATATTGGTGATGCATTCAATGACACGCCAGAGTGGAAACATGGTACTGGTGTCGGGATTCGTTGGGCGTCCCCCGTCGGTCCTGTGAGTTTAGATTTTGCTTGGGGTCTAGATGCGAAAAAAGGTGATGAGTTCCAACTGCACTTTAGTTTAGGGCCAGAATTATGATCAAAGTGGTGGGTAAGTGTATCAAGTGGGCGTCGATTTCATTGACGTCGATTTTGCTATTGTTAATCGCCCTACTAGGTTTTGTTTTGTTCACCAATTCGGGGTTGAATACTGTGTTGTGGGGCGCCGAAAAAGCATTGCCACAACTGAAAGTGGAAAGTACTAAAGGCGCTCTTTTCCCAAGCTTTACGCTTAACAATGTTCAGTTTAAAGATGATAGCCTACATATCGATACCAAGGTTGAAAATTTGGCATTGGCTATCAATCCGCGCTGTCTGCTCGACCCTCAAGTGTGTGTTGACCGCTTAGCGATTCAAGGGCTGGATTTCGCACTTACTGAATTGCCACTAGCTTCTACAGAAGAGGCAGAACCTACTCCGCCCGTAACATCGGTAAAAACACCACTACCAATCGTCATTAATCGAATCGCTTTATCTGATATCAAACTGAATATCTTAGGTCATGAAATTGAATGGGGTTTGTTCTCTACTGCCCTGAGTATGCAGGGGGAAAAGCTGACAGTATCGCCAACTTTATTCAATGATCTTAAGGTTAAACTTGCAGAGTCTACTGAAGATCCACAATCAGAAATAGTCGAGCCAGATACTGCAACTAAGACAGCTATCGAGTTGCCTGAAGTTTGGATTCCTTTGCAGGTTGTACTTGAGCGTTTTGATCTCAACCGTTTCACTCTAGAACAAGAAGCACCAATTGTTGTGAATCACCTCGGGTTAGAAGCTCGCGCGGGTAAACACACGGTTGACGTTTCCAGTCTCGAACTCGATATGCCACAAGCAAGCGCGAACCTAACGACGAAGGTTGAGCTCAAGGGCGGCTATCCGCTAGAGCTTTCTTTGGGTGCGTTGGTGAAAGAAACCGATCTTGCTGGTCAGAAACTGTCTCTGAAAGCACAAGGCAGCGTGGCTAAGTTAAGCCTAGAGTCTCAGTTCTCCGAATTGATTGAGGCAAAGTTGTCTGGGGATATTCAACCCTTAGAACCGACTCTGCCATTTGACCTTCTTTTAGAGGGAGGTAAAGCGCAATGGCCTTTGACAGGTAAAAGTGACTACCAAGCTGCAATTGAGAAATTCAAAGCCGATGGTTCATTAGATGGTTTTAATGTGCAGCTTAAAGCTGAAGCCGATGGTAAGGAGATACCTGCCTTAACAATAGATCTACAAGGTAAAGGCACCACGGAACAGATTGAACTTGAACGCTTGAAACTGAATACCTTGGGTGGCGAACTAAATGGTGTAGTTAAAGCTAACTGGAAGAAGCTCGTTAATTGGCAAGCCGATGTGACGCTCAAAGACATACAACCGGGTCTGCAGTGGCCAGAAGCCGAGGGTAACATTAGCGGAAGCATCGTAACTTCGGGTGAACTGACACAAGCGGGTGGTTGGGCGATTGAACTACCTAAGCTCGATATCGAGGGGATCCTACGAGAATACCCTCTGGATATCAAAGGGCAGTTGTCAGCGTCAGATCGCAGCGCGAGCGGTGAACCTAAACTGAAAACCAGTGGTTTGAGCTTGGCTCACGGTGTTAATTCGATTAAGGCTCAAGGGCAACTGGATAAGCAATGGGGTATGGGCGTTGCGATTAATTTTCCACAGTTAGATAAGAGTGTTCCAGAGCTGACGGGTAAAGTGATGGGTAATATCCAGCTTAGTGGCCCAACGAAAGAGCCAAAGGTCGATCTCGCACTTAATGTTGATAAGGTCGATTGGAATAACGAAGCAACACTAGAATCCTTATCGCTTAATGGCTCAGTGGTTCCTCTGCCATTGCCTGAAGCTCAAGCCGATCTTGTATTGAAAGCTAAGAACTTAACCTATCAAGAACAAAATGTGGAAAGCATTGATTTAACCGTGAATGGCGGTGAGAAGCAGCATACCGTAACACTTGATGTGATATCCGATATAGTGTCGACCAGTTTGGCTATCTCTGGAGAATTGATTCAGAAGCCTTCTCTTATTTGGGATGGGTCGTTAGACAGAGTCAGAATTACCACTCAACAGGGGCCTTGGGTATTAGACCAACCCGTTGCGATTAAGGCGGATGTCGATAAGCAGTATGCCGACGTTCAAGCGCACTGTTGGAAGCAATCGGGTTCGAGCGTGTGTCTGGATGAGGATATCCGCGCTGGAAAGTCAGGTGAGGCCAAACTGGGCGTTAACCAATTCGACTTTGAGCAGATCCAAGCCCTCATGCCTAAAGAAACGCAATTACAGGGCTTAGTCAATGCGACCGCTTATGCCAAATGGTCGGAACAAGGTGAACCTGAGGTGACGGTAAGCGTCGATATGCCGAAAGGTCAGGCTGTTCAACAAGTTGGTGAGCCAATCACACTCGGTTGGGAAAGCGTTGCATTGAATGCCCAACTAAAAGACAACCAACTGAACGCCGACTTTAAGTTGGATGTGTCTGATAATGGTGACCTGTCTGGCACGGTGTCGTTACCAGACATTCTCGCAGAAGACAAAATGGTCGATGCGGCAATTAAGCTGACAACTTTCCATTTGGACTTCTTACAGCCAATCCTCGGCGAATACAGCCTGTTGAAGGCCGATCTTGAGAGTGACCTACAGGTAAAAGGCTCTTTGATGCATCCTCAAGTCTTTGGTCAATTCTCTGTTGATGGTATTCAAGTCAAAGGCGATGTCACACCAGTCGATATTAAAGATGGTCGTATTGACCTCGATTTTGACGGCTACAGCGCGAAGTTAGAGGCCAATGTTGAAACACCCGATGGTCACCTTGATATCGAAGGCTCCGGGGACTGGCAGGATCTTAAAGCATGGCACTCTAACGTTAGAGTGTTTGCTGATGAGTTGATGGTTGATATTCCACCTATGGTTAAGGTGAAGGTCGTGCCTGATATGACCATTGATGTCACGCCAGAGCTTGCAAAAATTACGGGTGATATCGCATTACCGTGGGGA
>NZ_JBFRSN010000106.1:0-4017 GCF_041473595.1 Vibrio sp. 10N.222.46.A1 | reverse complement strand
GAACTTAACCGTTCGGCTTTTTTGATTCTACTATCTGTCCAGTCCTGAAATGGGTTTACCACTGGTGCCGATAGGACAATTGAAAGGCAACATCGGTGGAGTTGTCCATATTGAAGATGTTCTCGATTATGGATATCTCAACTGCCGAGCGTTGCATGAGATAGCGATAGCCAAACATCATTTCATTCGCGGCTTCTGAAAACTCAGTGTCACCATCTTCTGCGCCTTCATACCAACGGTATTCAAGATGCAATTCATGGTTTTCAAATAGCGTGAGTTGATAGCCGCCCATCCATGACCATGTCGTCTTCTTATGCGAAAAGCTATTCTCTGCTTCTCTACTGGACTGATTCGCTAACCCTAAGCTTGTATAGAAGGTATTGATGTCGAGTTGGTATGCATAGTTGAGTTGAGCGCTTTGTTCGGTGCTGTTTCCCTTAAATGCACCGTGGCTGACGTTGTTATGATAGAGGGAGACACCAAAAGATAGTCCGTGGTTTTCAAGGTCTATGATTTGGTATTGAGTGTAGAGTGTGAAAGCACTTGTCAGCGTGTCGCCAGAGAAGTCACTGATATTGATGCCATGGCTTGGCGCGTAAACATCAAATTGGTGTCTGTCTTTACGTTCCCGCCCTGCTTGGTCGATGCCAAATAGATCGTGGTAATTGATGATGACTTTATCAAGGTGATTGTTGGCGGCGTATAACCAGCGGTAGTTGAACTCTATTTGCCATGCTGTTGTTAGTTGCCATTTCAGCCCTGTTTGAAGTTGATTCTGATAATAGTCTAAATGATAGTCGTGAGAGTTAGCCCATATACTCGCGGCGGTTAAAGAAGCAAATACTTCAAGCTTGTTTTCTTCGAGCGGAAAGCCAGAGCGGAGCGTTGGAGTAAGACGAACTGACTGCAATGGTGCTTGGGTATAACTGATTAGCGGGCCGTAATCTTTGTTGGCCCATGCGGTTGGAGTAAAAACAACAGTTGCTATTAGTAATGATAAAGGTGGTATGAACGATATAAAGACAGCCTGTTTTCCCATATGCACCTCATTCGCATTCCGTTGCCTCTATATAGCTTAGTTCTAAATAACTCGTTTGTAAGAGATAAGTTGGAAGGGCGTACTCACAAGAGATAGGACAAATAGTTGAGTTGATACAGCTTGACTGGAAAGAGGAGGGGCAGGGAAGTTACCGCTAGCATATGAAACCTATCATTCGTGGCTAAAAAATTGCTGGCGAGACTGTCTTATTGCTGATTTTTAAAAAACGTTCACATTGAAAATGATCTATTAGATCAACAAGTAAAAACCATCTAGATCATAATTGCAGAGGACAGTATTAGTATGGGTAATTTTGAGCAAAAAGGTGAGGTGAGTCACGCTTTAGTGGCTGCTGCGCGACTTGCCCCGCACCAGGTGAAATGGGTGAAGTTAAGCAAGACCCAATTAAAGGTATTTAATTCGATAAAGCAGGGTGAAGAAGTGACAGCGCAACTTATTGCTGAGCGATGTGATTTGTCACCAAGTTGGGCCAGTTCTCTTTTGAGAAGTTTATATCTGAGATGCTATCTAACGAGATCGAGTGTAGGGCTAGATTTGGGAGGAGTGCAATTTGGTTATCAACATTACAATAATTGAATGTTCTAAAGGCAGCCGTCTTGCATATCGAAATTATACTCAAGTTGAATCGTAATCTTCGGCATTTCGATTGAATAAGCCTCAGCTTTTGCGGCACAATGGCAGAGATTGATGAGATCAATAGTATCGTTGCTGAATAATTAATTTGGAGTTGTGGTTCGTGGGAAAAGTTATAGGTTTGGAGAGCATTTTTAAAGCCGGAGTCATCGTATTGCTAACCCAGCAAGTCATGGGTTGTGTAAGTAGCCCAAAATCTGTGAGTATTTTGAGCACTGAACATGAACCCATTTATTCTTTTGAAGAAAAAAGCTGCAGTAAAGATATCAAAGCTTCTGATTATTATAGCAACCCTAAAGCGTTGAATAGCTTGTTGGATTGGCATCTAACTTCACCTGAAGTGAGCAACCCAGCGTGCATGAATAATATAGGTTGGATATACCACTTTATAGAAAGGGATTACCCCAAAGCACAAGAGTGGTACAAGCAGGCTGTAGCTCAGGGTAATTTGGATGCTATATATAATTTAGCATTATCTTATGATAGCCAATCTCCAACGCTTGGTAATTATGAGATGGCTTTCTCTTTGTATAAGCAGGCTGCGGAACAGAACCACATGTATGCTCAAAATAATTTGGCTCAAATGTATGAGCGTGGGCATGGGACACCTACGAACTTCACTAAAGCTAAATATTGGTTTGAAAAATCTTCTAATCAGTTTTACAGCCTAGCTTTTGTTCACTTAGGGTATCTCTATGAATATGGTTACGGTGTGGGTCAGGATTACGAGCAAGCGAAGCGGTATTATAAACAAGCTGTACAATTAGAAGATGCTAAAGGTGAGTTGCGCTTAGCATTGCTTTATTTGAGAGGGCAGGGTGGAGCTGTTGATAAAGAAAAAGCAATATTGCTGTTACAATCGTCAGCATCTAAAGGTAATAGTTACGCAAAATATCATCTATCTTTATTGTCTAGCTAGTCAGTAAATTCAGTAACCTAGGTTCTTCTGCAGCCTATAAGGTCGCAAACGCGGCTACACCCCGCGAAATAAAAATTTTTCGGGTCATATAGCCACCACCACTGGCATGACACTGAATTGCCAATATCGAACTTAGGTTTTGAGCGTGATGCGTAACGCTAAGCTGTAACCATCTTGTTTGCTTTAACAAACGAATGGTAAAAATGCAAAGCGTTGCAAATCAATCTTGAATAGTTTGCTATGTTTACTGATTCGTTTTGACCTCCTCTTGACGCTTTAGCGATGCTTTAGATTCTTGAGGTTTGATTACAGTGGATAGGAATATATCCTTGTAGATTCCTTTCACTGAAGCTGCAGTCACCGCAAAACCAGCGATTAATATGTATAGATCAATTTCATTTAGTAGTTTTTTAGCATCATCATTAAACGTTCCTAGAATGAGCAAAAAACCGCATATGATACCACTGGATTGAAGTATGGCGTTTACCATTACAGCCTGATTGAACTCGCGTTTCGCTCTGTGACACCTGTATGTATATATTAAGATCAAGATAGCTCCCAATATAGCCGATGGAATATATATGGCTTTATCCATTTTTATCCCCTTTCGCTACAGAGTCTCCAATTAAGCCTCCTAAAATGCCACCTATAATAGCGCCAAATGGGCCTCCAATTGATGCTCCAAATATTGCACCTCCAGCTGCAGCCCCCATGACCCTAGAGCTATCGTGTACTGGTGTATCATAAAGCTCATAATCAGCTTCGAGTTCTGCAACGCCACTCGATTTTTCAGATGTGTAATTGATAATACCTATAGGGTATTATCAAACCTTCATCTCTACCTCATAGCTGGAACCACAGTTATGACATTCTTCAGAGATTATTGCGGTGTATTCATTCTCATCCCCCATCTGCCTACTTGAACCACCAGTAACTTCAAAAGAAGTAACTTCTTCTTCGTAAAACTCCCCACACTTTGAGCAGCGAAATTTTGCTTTGCCCACTATTCCATCACTCATAATTCAAAATATCTCCTGTATACTTAACACTATATTAAGGTGTGAGTCATGTTTGCCAAGACACTTAACCAGAACACCATAAACACTGGACTACACCCAAACCAAAAATACCGAGCGTGGGGAATAACTCTTAGTCGTTTGTCAGCAGCTCCGATTAGCACGACATTCAAGGTACGCATACCGATTTAACTCAGATATAAAGAATCTTGAAAGAGTATCTACCGATGACGCCTTTAACAGGATCGGTACAGCGAAATATTTATATACAAACGAAATTGGTAGCACCACCAACGCGTACATTGTAACTATTAATATGATGCTAAAAAAAGCGAAGCTTTGTACCTTGTCCCAAGTAACATTCTGCAATAATTCATATAACACTGTAT
>NZ_JBFRSN010000105.1:0-20524 GCF_041473595.1 Vibrio sp. 10N.222.46.A1 | reverse complement strand
ATAGTTATACCTTTCTGTGAAGATAGGGACAGGATATTGCCAATTTGAAAACTCAGCAAGTCAGAAATATCGCCCTTATGATGATCTAAAACAGTTTTAATGAGACATTGATTAGGTTAACATGCGCGACTTTGTAGCCATCGCTTAACATTTCACCATGAATATGGTGTATGTTGTTTTAAGGTTATTATTTATTAGGTTGGATGACCATGCCAGTAAATACAATTATGGGGTTATTTGCAAAGTCCCCAATTAAACCTTTGCAGCGTCACGTAGTATGCGTGAACGAATGTTGTTCTCACCTAGTTAATTTCTTTGAAGTTTCTTCAAAAGGTGACTGGGAGAAAGCATCAGAAATTCGAGCTCAAATTTCTCACCTTGAGAAAGAAGCTGACGTACTAAAACGTGAAATTCGCCTTAAACTTCCTCGCGGTTTGTTTATGCCAGTTGATCGCACCGATATGTTGGAGCTATTAACTCAACAAGACAAACTAGCAAACCTAGCGAAAGACATTGCTGGCCGTGTATATGGTCGTCAACTTGTCATTCCTGCTCCTATGCAAGAAAACTTCATCGCTTACGTTAAACGTTGTCTAGATGCAGCGAACCAAGCACAAAACGTAATCAATGAACTAGACGAATTACTTGAAACGGGCTTTAAAGGCCGTGAAGTAACACTCGTTGCTGAAATGATTCATCAATTAGATGTAATTGAAGATGACACGGACGCGATGCAGATCGAACTACGCCAACAACTAATGGCGATTGAAGATGGTCTGAATCCAGTTGATATCATGTTCTTATACAAAATTCTTGAATGGGTTGGTGGTATTGCAGATCAAGCACAGCGTGTAGGCGCTCGTCTTGAAGTAATGCTTTCTCGATCTTAAATCATACGTTAACTATATAACGAAGAGCATTTTTTGAACAAACCACTTATGCGCTGAGTATTTCTCTCGCTGAGCGGTTTTTTGCGTCTAAATTTGTTCCGCTTGTTATCAAACAACTAGGTATTACGATGGATATCCTTGCTAACTACGGCACTGTCCTGATTATTGTTGCAGCAGCTTTCGGTTTCTTGATGGCTATTGGTATTGGTGCAAATGACGTTGCGAACGCAATGGGCACTTCAGTAGGCTCTAAAGCTCTAACCGTTAAACAAGCGATCATTATCGCAATGATCTTTGAATTCGCAGGTGCTTACCTTGCGGGCGGCGAAGTAACAGACACGATCCGTAAAGGTGTTATCGAAACATCTCTGTTTGCAGATCAACCTGACGTACTTGTGTACGGTATGATGTCTGCACTACTAGCTGCTGGTACATGGCTACTTCTAGCTTCATACATGGGCTGGCCAGTATCAACGACTCACTCAATCATCGGTGCAATCATCGGTTTTGCTTGTGTGTCTGTGGGTACTGAAGCTGTAGATTGGAACAGTGTCCAAGGCATTGTGGGAAGTTGGATTGTCACACCATTGATTTCCGGTATCTTCGCCTATCTCATATTTGTCAGTGCCCAGCGACTGATATTCGATACAGAAAACCCGCTATTCAATGCGAAGCGTTTTGTACCGGTATACATGTTCATTACTACAATGGTCATTGCACTTGTAACGATCAAGAAAGGTCTTAAGCACGTAGGCCTTCATCTAACCGGTACTGAAGCATGGTTATGGGCTGCAGGTGTTTCTGCTGTCGTCATGATTGGCGGTTACTTATACATTCAGAAGAAGTTTGCTAACCGCGAAGAAGACCACGGTTTTACTGGCGTAGAAGGTATCTTCAGCGTACTAATGGTTATCACAGCTTGTGCAATGGCATTCGCACACGGTTCAAACGACGTTGCGAACGCGATTGGTCCACTGTCTGCTGTTGTTTCAACGGTTGAGCACATGGGTGAAATCTCAGGTAAGAGCACTATCGCATGGTGGATTCTTCCACTAGGTGGTATTGGTATCGTTGTTGGTCTTGCAACAATGGGTCATAAAGTAATGGCAACCGTTGGTACTGGTATTACAGAACTAACTCCTAGCCGTGGCTTTGCAGCTCAACTAGCGACCGCGTGTACGGTTGTACTTGCTTCTGGTACTGGCCTTCCGATTTCAACCACGCAAACATTGGTTGGTGCGGTATTAGGTGTAGGCTTTGCTCGTGGTATCGCAGCTTTAAACCTAGGCGTTGTACGTAACATCGTAGCTTCTTGGATTGTGACGTTACCTGCAGGTGCTCTACTTGCTGTTGTATTCTTCTACGCAATTCAGGCTATGTTTACTATGTAATAGCCCTGACGCTAGTCAATATTAGCGTCAGAAAACGGTGAGCTTCAGTAAAGATATGTAAATACCATGTCATTATTGACTCAAACGCACAGAAAGGGAGGCTTTGCCTCCCTTCTTTGTTGCACCATATAAAAAAACTAAATATTATTTGCTCATTGAGGCTGACTCATACGCCTACTCAATTTGAATCGTTAAAGGATTTACTGTGAAAAAACTGATTAGCTTAGTTTTGTTCGCAATGCTTGCGGCTCCAGCTGCCTTTGCTCAAGACCGTTATATTGCTGACAAACTATTTACTTATATGCACTCTGGCCCAAACAATACTTTCCGTATCATAGGTAGTATTGATGCCGGCGAGAAAATCACCTACCTGCAAACTAACAAGAGCACGGGTTACACTCAGGTTCAAGATAGCCGAGGACGTAAAGGTTGGGTTGAGAGTAAGTTCGTAAGCACAAAAGAAAGTATGGCGCTGCGCATGCCTAAGCTAGAGAAAGAACTCTCTGAAGTAAAAGGCAAACTGGCGAATGCTCGCCAAAGTGCTGACAGCGAAAAAGCAGGTCTCGCAAGCTCTCTAGACTCTCGCAACAAACAGATTGCTGAACTAGAGCAGAACTACAGTGAGATTAGCCAACAGCTAACGAGCTCTCAAACTGAGAACCGTCAACTACGCGCTAAGCTAGATACTCAAAAAGATGACTTACTATTGAAGTACTTCATGTACGGTGGTGGTGTTGCTGGTATTGGTCTACTTCTTGGCCTTGTTCTGCCACACATCATGCCTCGTCGTAGAAAGTCACCAAACGGCTGGGCGTAAGCCTCGCATTTGCTAGTAGGTTCAGTATCGAATATCAAAAAGGAGCACCGAGGTGCTCCTTTTTATTTGTCTGGATTTATCATTCAAGTCACAGCGCTAACATCAATCACAGTAAGTAATATCGATAGTACTAACCTTTCCACTCATACAAAGCTGGGATTTCTATTTTCTGCTGATTGAATTCAATGATTACCGATTGTGGTTTAATCTCAAGCAACTGAATACCCCGCTCGATCCATTCCCCTTGAGCAACTTCATGTCCATTCACTTTTACCCAACGCTTAGTTTCGCTACTCGAGTACATGTGAGTTTGTAAGTCTAACTTAGGTAATACACCAGACAATCTATTGCCATGTGTTTCTAAATCGATGACCTGAGAATCCATATTCCCCACAGGTCTAGAATCCATCGGTTCAGATGAAACCGACTGCTCTCCCATCATTGATTCAAGCTTCAACGCTAAATCGGGTGACAACTCGGTGAGGTCTAACCCTTTCAGTAAATCACGGTCCGATTGCAGCGTGGCATTATCATTATTCGTTCCAGGTTGAACTGACGGTTCAATAGATAATGGCTCTAAATTCGTTGCTGCTTGATTACTAGTATCTACATTTGCCAATATCGCTTTTGAGTCACTAGCGATATTACCGATGTCGGTGCCCATCTTTGCATGTATCTCTTGACGCGGTAGTGCTTTCAAAAGCTGGCTTACCGGTGCCGAGCGAACAGAGAATAATGCTTCATCGTCTGCATCCACTGACACTGCATCCACACTGGCAATGTGAGGCTCAAGGTCTGATTGAAGCTTTGATTCAGGCAGAGCTACGGGGCTAGCCGAGCCTTGCTGCTGCTGTTGATTATGCGACTGGTAAGCCAGAACGCCGCCCACCAATAAAGAAGGCACCAAGACAAGGATCAGTCCCATTGTTAACGATGAACCTCGTTTGTTGCTAATCCCTCTAGCAGAACTAGGCACGTGATGGTTTTGGTAACCTTTAAAACTAGGTTTATTATTAGAAGACTGTTTAAGCTCGTGCATAATACGTGACATTAGCTTTCGCCTCCTTCTAATGACATCAACTTAGGCGAGTCGAGTTGAGCTAATCTCTGCAACCTTGCTAAGGTGCGCTTACCTGCGATGCCATCAACAGACATACCCTGCCAAGTTTGAAACGCTTCGATTTTCATTTTCAATTCATAGTCAAATACATCACTGCCCGATACGTCTTCACCCAAGACTTCTGAAAGCAATAGATCAAGTAAAGCAACCGCCTCACCTTGATAGCCCTCTTTCAGGGTCTCTCTTAGCGGCTGTTTCCAAATCGCGACATAATCACCTTGCCAAATTTGCTTTAAGGTGCGCTTAGGCATCACCAATAGCTTTTCGTTGACTAGGAGCTCAACAGACTCCTCAGACGCGCCATAAAGTACAGCAAACACAGGTTCTTGACCTAATTCCAGATTAAGAACCACGGGAACTCCAAGTTCAATCAAATATTCTAAATTGGCTTGATGTTGCTCACATACAAATACACTTTGTTGTTCACTCAAACATAGCCAATCACGAAGCGAAGATTCATACCCCCAAAGCGTGTATAGGTCCCTAATTGCAAGCGTTTGATTATTCCCTTGCCTTAAGTGATTCTGAACATCTTGTGGTAGTGCAAACTTCGAAGCCTTGAGATCTTGAACCGATATAGATTTATCATCCAATATCGGTGCTTCAGCCACAAATGAGCGTTGAGTATTCGCCGCTACTTCCGTTTTCACTTCACTGGAAGTATCCGCAGGCATCCATGAACTAATATAGGTTGGGGCGAAGTTAAAGGTCGCGATTACAAGGCCGACACTTAATGTGGCAATCCCCGCGTATTGGATTAATTTTGGAACTACATGAGTAGCACGAGTTTTCTCGACGTGATACACATCGGCCTGAAAGGACATGACCTGCTGACAAGCTCGGTTAACCGTTTCATTACTCGGTGATTTATCACCATCATGGAAAGCCAATTGCAGCGCTTTATCACACACCAAGTTAATGAGCCTCGGAATACCATGGGTATATTGGGAGATAAGCTTGATTGAACGATTCGAAAACAACATCTGCTCACCACCAGCCGTTTCCAAACGAAACGCGATGTACTTACCCGTTTCTTCGATATTAAGAGGTAGTAAGTGATAGCGACCTGTAATCCGCTGCGCGAGTTGACGTAGCTGTGTGGTTTGTAAGTGTTGCTGTAATTCAGGTTGGCCAACCAACAGCACCTTTAATAGCTTACGACTATCGGTTTCTAAATTGGTCAGAAGGCGTAGCTGCTCCAACACATCAGCTGCAAGGTGTTGGGCCTCATCTATCACCAATAAGGTTTGAATGCCTTCAGCATGGCTATCAAGCAGGAAGTGATGAATTGCCTGACTCAGCTGTTTCAACGACGCTTGTTCAGGGTATTCGACCTCAAACTCATCGCAAATAGCTTCAAGTAGATCTGAATTGGAAAACGTAGGGTTGAGTATAAGGCCAGCTTGAGTCTGATTATCGAGTGATGACAACATCGCTTTGGCGACCGTTGTTTTTCCAGTACCCACTTCACCAGTAAGCATCGCGAAGCCCCCACCTTCGCCTAAACCGGCTTGTAGGTTCTGCATCGCTTCTTGGTGACGCTGACTCAAAAACAAATAGCGAGAATTTGGTACAATCGAAAATGGCATCTCAACGAAGCCAAAATATTCCTTATACATGTGCTGCCCTATAATTACGATTAATGGAAAGTACCATTGCTCGCAGTAAAGTCCAGCAGTGATAAAACATTTCGAGGTGATAAGTTGCAAATATACGATAGCCTACCAAAAGACAATGGGCTACAGCGCTATCTAGTCGGTGGAGCGGTACGCGATAAGCTGCTCAATATTGATAGTTATGATAGAGATTGGGTCGTGGTAGGAAGTACCCCTCAAGAGATGGAAAGCCTTGGCTTTACTGCTGTCGGGAAAGATTTCCCTGTATTCTTACATCCAAAAACCAAAGAAGAGCACGCACTGGCTCGCACTGAGAAAAAATCCGGTTCGGGTTATACAGGTTTCGAATGTTACTTTGCACCAGATGTGAGTTTGGAAGAAGATCTCATGCGTCGAGATCTAACGATCAACGCCATCGCTCAAGATGACAATGGCCAACTTTACGATCCTTACCATGGCCAAAAAGATCTCTCTGATCGTATTCTAAGGCACGTCTCGGATGCCTTTGTTGAAGATCCTCTTCGTGTGCTGCGTGTGGCTCGCTTCGCCGCCAAACTCCATCATCTCAACTTTACGGTTGCATCTGAAACCATGGTGATGATGAGTGAGATAGTGCAATCAGGTGAACTGGCACACCTCACTGCCGAACGAGTTTGGCAGGAGTGGCATAAATCTCTTAGTACTCCGCACCCTGAAGTGTTCCTTTCTATACTGAAAGAGTGTGGCGCATTAGCTGTTGTGTTGCCTGAAATTGACGCTCTATTTGGTGTGCCTCAACCTGAAAAATGGCACCCTGAGATCGACACGGGCATTCACACTCTGATGGTGGCTAAACAAGCAGCACTCTTAAGCCAGTCATTGCCAGTACGCTTTGCCGCTCAAGTACATGATTTAGGTAAAGGCGTCACGCCAGAAAGCGAGTGGCCAAGCCACAAAATGCATTGCCATACAGGCTTAAAAATCATTAAGAAGCTGTGTGAAAGAGTCAGAGTGCCCAATGAATTCAGAGACCTCGCACTGTTAGTGTGCGAACAGCATTCCAATATCCACCGTGCAGGCGAGCTAAAGCCAACCACCTTCCTCAAGGTTCTCAACAAATTCGATGTTTGGCGTAAGCCAGATAGACTCGACGATATACTGCTTTGCTGCCAGGCCGATCACGCAGGCCGAAAAGGATTAGAAGATCAGCCTTACCCTCAGAAAGCGCGTTTTGAAGTGGCTTACCAAGCAGCGCTTCAAGTCGAAGTGAAATCGATTATTGCCGATGGTTTTCAAGGTAAATATATTCGAGAAGAACAAGAAAAACGCAGAGCGGTCGCAATTGAAAGGGCCCTATCTGAACTCGCTGATAATTAAGCATTAGAAGATTGATAAACACGTATCAAAAAACCCGCTATTAGGCGGGTTTTTCCGTTTCAATCTGTAGGACCATACATGTGTCTTCGTAAGTCGAGCGCTACTGCATCATCAAGAAAGCGAATAGACCAAAACCTAAAATCAAGCGGTAAATAACAAACGGCGTCATACCCATACGAGAGATAAGCTTCAAGAAGAAGTGAATACAGATATAAGCACTAATGAAAGAAACCACGATTCCCGTTAGCAAAGTACCAACATGGATTGGATCACCACTGGTCACTAACTTCAGGCCCAAATAACCACCAGCCAGAGTGATGATTGGGATAGACATCAAGAAAGAGAATCGAGCCGCCGCTTCACGTGTGAAACCAAGGTAAAGTGCTGCGGTAATCGTTGCGCCAGAGCGAGACGTACCTGGGATGATCGCCATTGCTTGAGCAAGACCAATAAACAGCGCCTTTTTCCAACCCGCTTGGTATTCGTCATCACGCAGGCTTGAGTTCTTATCCACCCACCATAGCAACAGACCAAAGATAATGGTGGTCGTCGCTATCCCCCATGCACTGCGCAAGTAAAGCTCAACAATATCTTTCATCAACAAACCAAAGATACACGCAGGAATCGTCGCGAGAATGATCATCCACGCTAACTTCGCTTCTTTACTGCGATCGCCTTTAAACACTGAACCAAAGAATGCGCTCAACAGAGAGACCACTTCTTTACGGAAATAGATAACCACGGCTGCCAAAGTACCGACATGGACAGCCACATCAAAAGCCAAGCCTTGATCTTCCCAACCTAAAACAGCAGAAGGAAGGATTAAGTGTGCAGAACTGGAAATAGGTAAAAACTCAGTAAAGCCTTGCACCAACGCCAACATAAACGCTTCAAAATAACTCATTACTTGCCTTCAAATTATAGTTTCATATCTACAACAGAGAGTGTGTCTAATTGCTGCATATTCTGCCATATTTCACTGACGGTTCTTCCATCTTGCGGGATCACTCTCGCAGGACAGAGATCATAAAGTGGTTGTGTTACAAAAGAATATTTATAGATATCACTGCGTGGTAATTCTGGCTCGCTCTCAGAAACCACCTCTCCAAACAGCACAATATCAAGATCGAGCTTTCGATCTTGAAGCTTATGGGCATCTTGAGGGCGACCCCATTTAAACTCAATTTCACGGAGGTGCTGTGAAAATTCAGTCAATGAGAGTGATGTATCGATCTCAACCACAAAGTTATAAAACGAGTGGCTTTTAAACCCCACAGGCTCACAGTGATAGATCTTAGAGCATTTAAGGTTAGTCCCTAATGATTGAAGCTCTGTCCATGCCACCCTTGCATGCTTGTCGCGGTCTATGTTCGTGCCAACACCAACATAGGCTATTGTCATGCTTGACCTCTTTCGATGATCACACCCACGGCTTTTGCTTGTGGTACTGCGCCAGGCTTCGCTAGACGAATTTTAATCCAAGGCACTGAGAACTGAGTCATAATCAATTCAGCGACTTCTTCTGCCACACGCTCAACCAATAGGAATCGGCCATTCGCAATGTGGTCAAGTACGGCAGTGCTGACTGTCGAGTAATCCAAAGCATCGACAACATCATCACTCTTACCTGCTGGGCGATTGTCATGAGCCATTTCAATATCAAGCACAAGTTTTTGTTTAATCTCTTGTTCCCAATCGTAAACACCGATCGTTGTAATTACTTCTAGCTGTTCAATGAAAACTTTATCCAGTGCCATGACTTGTCCTTTTAGAGGTCGGATACCCATACCGGGGAAAAAAACGTATTATTTGCGTAATTCCAGATATGATATCAATTACTCTTAGATTGAGCATTATTTTCCCATCGTTAGGCTTATAACTGTTTAAGGAAAAACATGACCCCATTGGCACTCATCATGATTATTGCTGCCTATTTACTAGGTTCAATCTCTAGTGCGGTCTTGATATGCCGAGTCTTAAGACTTCCTGACCCAAGAACTGTGGGGTCCAATAACCCCGGAGCCACCAATGTGCTTCGCGTGGGTGGCAAAGGCGCCGCTGCGGCCGTCCTGCTTTGTGACATGCTTAAAGGCACCATTCCTGTTTGGCTTGGCTACTACCTCAAGATCGATCCCATCATTTTAGGTGTTGTGGCGATCGCAGCCTGCCTTGGTCATATGTATCCAATATTCTTCCACTTTAAAGGTGGTAAAGGCGTCGCAACCGCACTCGGAGCTATCGCCCCAATTGGATTCGATCTAACGGGCATGATCATGGCGACCTGGTTAGTTGTGGCATTTTTGTTTCGTTATTCTTCTTTAGCTGCACTGGTTACTGTGTTGCTCGCACCTTTCTACGCTTGGTTAGTCAAACCTCAATACACACTGCCTGTGGCCATGTTGTGTTGTTTGATCGTCCTACGTCACCATCAGAATATCCGCCGCCTACTCGATGGCAGCGAACCAAAACTCGGGCAAAAAAAATCGGCTTAAACTGTCATGTCTAAGCCGATCCATTTTTAAATTGAGATACGTTTAAACCAACGTAAATCTCTGTCGAGCAATACTATTCAATATCTAAAGCTTACAGCAGATGTTTATCTAAAAACGTCTTCAGCATTGTGTTCACAAACTCTGGTTGCTCTAGCGAACTAATATGACCAGCATCAGGAATCACCACTAACTCACTGCCCGTAATACAATCGTTCATTAGGTATGACTCAAGTGCCGGACGTGGTTTGTCTTCTTGCCCTACAGCGATCAAAACTGGCAGTGCAAAGCTCTCTACTGCTTCAATCATATCGCGACGTCCAAAGACCATTCGACCGATTCGAGCCACTTCTTCAGCGTTCTCACCCTTAAGAGCCGATAATTTCTGAGTAAAGCCTTCCACTAAAGTTGGCGTGTTTGTTTGAGCATCATTTGCAAAGAACAATGGAACAACCGCTTCAACAATCGGTTGAGGAACCATCTTGGTTTGAGTAATGGTGTCTAACATGCTGAAGTATTTAGCATGAGCAACTTCTGGTTCTAAACCAACAAAGGTATCCATTAGAACTAAAGATTTAATACGTGCAGGTGCAAGTTCCGCTAACTCGGTTCCCCACATACCGCCAACCGATAAACCTACTACGGAAAATTCTTCGATTTCTAAATGATCAAGTAGATCCAAAATGTGTTGAGCGTAATCTTTTAAGTTGCGCATCGAGCTCGGCGCGGCTTGTGATTCACCATGAGACCAAAGCTCTGGAACAATACAGCGATACTGAGCTTTTAGAGCCTCGATCTGTGGCTGCCACATTGCACTGTCCCAAAGGTAGCTGTGGCCTAATACAACAACAGGGCCTTGACCTTCATCTAGGTACGCCATCGATTGATTGTCTACTGTGAACTTGTTCATTTTCTTCCCTAATCTCTATCAGCAATTATTTATCGACATACAGTCGGTAAGCTAGGATATAAAAACGGCCGCACTCAGCGACCGTTTATCGAAATACTATGGTTTATTTGGCGATTGGTTATGATTAAACAATCGGCTCTAGCTGGTCAATTGGCCAACGCGGTGTGGCATGGACAGATAAATCAGCCGTTTCACCATTCTTCAGGCGCTGCATGCCCGCATAAGCGATCATCGCACCGTTATCTGTACAGAACTCAGTGCGTGGGTAGTACACCTCCCCACCGATTTTCTTGGCTAATGCTTCAAGCTCAACTCGTAGTTGTTTGTTGGCACTCACACCGCCAGCAATCACGATACGTTTCATACCCGTCTCTACCAACGCACGCTTACACTTGATTACCAAGGTCGCACAAACCGCTTCTTGGAACGCATAAGCGATGTCAGCACGAGTTTGGTCATCATTGTCATTAGCACGAATGGTATTTGCCGCGAACGTTTTCAAGCCCGAAAAGCTCATATCTAGACCCGGACGATCGGTCATTGGACGTGGGAACTTAAAACGACCTGGCGTGCCTTTTTCTGCGAGTCGAGATAGCAGTGGACCACCTGGGTAATCTAAGCCCATTAGCTTCGCGGTTTTATCAAACGCTTCACCCGCCGCATCATCAATCGATTCACCAAGAATTCGGTATTCACCAATGCCTTTCACTTCTACCATCATGGTATGACCGCCAGACACCAGCAGAGCAACAAATGGGAATGGTGGAGGATTATCTTCTAGCATTGGCGCAAGAAGGTGACCTTCCATATGGTGCACTGGCACAGCAGGCACGCCCCACGCATAGGCAATACTGCGACCAATCGTTGCGCCCACAAGCAATGCACCAACCAAACCAGGGCCAGCCGTGTAAGCCACGCCATCAATATCTTTCGACGTTAGGTTCGCTTCTGCCAATGCCGCTTTAATCAGTGGAATGGTTTTTTTTACGTGGTCACGCGACGCTAGCTCAGGTACCACACCACCGTAATCGGCGTGCAGCTTTACTTGGCTGTATAACTGATGAGAAAGCAGCCCTTGCTCATCATCATAAATTGCGATTCCTGTTTCATCACAAGAGGTTTCAATACCAATAATGCGCATAATTTTCTCGGCACGCTTTCGTCTAAAATGGGAAATTAGCGCAATATTACCCTGCCTAAGCTCTTCAAACAAATATTGTACAGACTATAATCGACAAAGTGCTTTACAAAGCCACTGTGATCGGATTAAAATTCCGCACCATTTTTGATCAAGCTGGTTAATGACCAAACGCGAATAGAGAGTTAGCTCGATGGGTAACTTCTCTGATTTGGTACTGAATAACCAGCGATAATGAATAACCCCTGAGGTGAAAGGCATATGCCAATAGTTAAAGTACGTGAAAACGAACCGTTCGACGTTGCACTACGTCGTTTCAAGCGCTCTTGTGAAAAAGCAGGTATCCTTTCTGAAGTGCGTCGTCGTGAGCATTACGAAAAGCCAACTACAGTTCGCAAACGCGCTAAAGCAGCAGCTCAAAAGCGTCACGCTAAAAAGCTAGCTCGCGAAAACGCACGTCGCGTTCGTCTGTACTAATAACTTAATCCATAAGGACTGAGTTATGGCTCTTATTGAACAACTCAAAGAAGAGCAAAAATTAGCGATGAAAGCCAAGGACAAACCGCGCCTTGGCACTATCCGCTTAGCTCTTTCAGCAATTAAGCAACGTGAAGTTGACGAACGGATCACTCTGAACGACGACGACATTATTGCTATATTAGTTAAAATGGTTAAGCAACGTCGCGATTCTGTTGCTCAATATGAATCGGCAAATCGGCAAGATCTTGCTGACGTGGAAAAAGCAGAAATTACGGTACTTGAAGGCTTTATGCCTCAACCGCTAACTGAAGAAGAAGTTATTGCACTACTTGATAGCGCAATTGCAGAAGCTCAACCTGCGGGCATGCAAGACATGGGTAAAGTAATGGCTATCTTGAAACCACAAATTCAAGGGCGTGCAGATATGGGTAAAGTTAGTGGTTTAGTTCGTTCTAAACTCGCTTAATCCCAAATCAAATTGCAACAAGCCGTGCAATCCTTCGGAACGCACGGCTTGTTTGTATCTGTAACCTATTCAAACTATTATTATCCACACTCTCAGTTAGTGCATTTTTCTAAGGTTTTATGGCAGGACACATCCCGCGTAGTTTCATCGATGATCTCCTAGCGCGTCTCGACATTGTCGATATTGTGGACGCACGCGTGAAACTTAAGAAAAAAGGCAAAAACTATGGTGCTTGTTGCCCATTTCACAACGAAAAGACCCCTTCTTTCAGCGTAAGCCAAGAAAAACAGTTTTATCACTGCTTTGGTTGTGGCGTACACGGCAATGCTATCGACTTCATTATGGAGTTCGAACGTCTCGATTTTGTTGAAGCGATTGAAGAGCTGGCCTCATTTTTAGGACTTGATGTTCCTAGAGAACAGCGCAGCGGTGAAATATCTACGGCGCCAAGAGCCAACAGCGAACAAAAACGTAACCTCTACGATTTGATGGGCGGCATCAGTAATTTTTACCGCTCTCAGCTGAAAATTTCAGCTAACAAACCTGCGATTGATTACCTAAAAAATCGCGGTCTTTCTGGTGAAATCGTACAGAAGTTTGGCATTGGCTACGTCGCTGATGAATGGGACTTGGTTCGTAAGAACTTTGGCCAACAAAAAGAAGCCCAAGACATGCTCGTTACTGGCGGCATGTTGATAGAAAACGATAAAGGCAACCGATACGATCGATTCCGTGGACGCGTGATGTTCCCGATTCGTGACCGTCGAGGCCGAGTGATCGGGTTTGGTGGTCGTGTCTTAGAAGACGGCACACCGAAATACCTGAACTCACCAGAAACGCCTATCTTCCATAAAGGCAAAGAGCTTTACGGCCTTTATGAAGTGCTGCAAGCCTACCGTGAACCGCCGCAAATACTTGTGGTTGAAGGTTACATGGATGTCGTGGCATTAGCGCAATATGGTGTTGATTACTCAGTGGCATCACTGGGCACCTCGACAACCGGTGACCACGTTCAAATGTTGTTCCGCCAAACCAGCACAGTGGTTTGTTGTTACGACGGTGACCGAGCAGGTAAAGAAGCGGCGTGGCGCGCACTCGAAAATGCGCTTGAATACCTGAAAACAGGTAACACGCTCAAGTTTCTGTTCTTGCCAGACGGTGAAGACCCAGACAGCTATATTAGAGAACACGGTCAGGCTGCTTTCGAACAGCTCGTCCACAATGCGACACCGCTTTCTACTTACTTGTTCGATAATCTTATTGAGATACACAAGTTGAACTTGGGAACAACGGAAGGGAAGTCGGCACTGCGAGCACACGCAAGCGCCTTGATTAACAAAATCCCTGACAGTTATTTCCAAGAACTGCTCGAGAAATTATTGGATGAGCGTACTGGTTTTGATAACCAACTGAGACGAGCTCGTGTTCATACTAAGAACCCGACACCTCAACCGCATAAAGAACTGAAACGCACTCCAATGCGAGAAGTTATCGCTTTGCTTATCCAAAATCCGAGCTATGCTGATATGGTACCGGATTTATCAAGTGTCAAAGGCTTACAGTTGCCTGGACTAAGTTTATTCGTCGAAGTACTTGATAAATGCCACGCGCATCCCCATATCAACACAGGCCAATTATTAGAGCATTGGCGACACAATAAACATGAGGCGCTTCTGTCTCGTCTCGCGAGCTGGGAAATCCCCCTCGACGAAGACAATCAAGAAGACATATTTTTAGACTCATTGGACAATATCCTTGCCCAGTGCGTTGAAAAACAAATTGAAAACCTGCAGGCCAAAGCAAGAAGTGTCGGTTTATCAGCCGAAGAAAAAAGGGAGCTACTAGCTTTAATGCTAGATCTAAAAGCGTAACCCTGTTTGATTAGTCAGCATTTAATAAATTTGTTAACATAATTGGTTTGCATTTGAGAATGCAACGTCCTTCACCAGACCTGAAGTTGGATATCATCTATGGATCAAAATCCGCAGTCACAGCTAAAATTACTTGTTATTAAAGGCAAGGAACAAGGCTATCTGACCTACGCCGAAGTAAACGACCACCTACCTGCAGAAATCGTGGATTCTGAACAGGTAGAAGACATCATTCAAATGATCAATGACATGGGTATCAAGGTAGTAGAAACTGCACCTGACGCTGATGATCTAGCACTTAATGATGACGATGCCAATATAGATGAAGATGCAGCTGAAGCTGCTGCTGCTGCGCTGTCAAGCGTAGAAAGCGAGATTGGCCGTACAACTGACCCAGTTCGTATGTACATGCGTGAAATGGGTACAGTTGAACTACTGACTCGTGAAGGCGAAATCGACATTGCGAAGCGTATTGAAGATGGTATCAATACTGTTCAATTATCTGTAGCTGAGTACCCAGGCACTATTCCATACATCTTGGAACAGTTTGACCGCGTACTCGCTGAAGAGATTCGTTTAACAGATCTAATCAATGGCTTTGTTGACCCAGACGACGATGGCACAGCTGCGCCAACGGCGACTCACATCGGTTCAGAACTTGCTAAAACTGATCTAGAAGACGAAGACAAAGAAGAAGCAGAAGACGACGAGGAAGAAGAAGAGGAAGATACAGGTATTGATCCTGAGCTTGCTCTTGAGAAGTTCACAGCACTTCGCACTAGCTACCAAAACCGTCAACTCGCAATCAATGAATACGGCCATGAAAGTCCGAAAGCCACACTTGCAACGACAATGATGCAAGACGTATTCAAAGAGTTCCGTCTAACGCCAAAACAGTTCGATTACCTAGTAAACGAACTGCGTACTTCAATGGATCGCGTACGTACTCAAGAACGCCTAATCATGCGTCAAACGGTTGAGTACGGCAAAATGCCGAAGAAATCTTTCATTGCTCTATTTACTGGTAATGAATCTAGCGAAGCATGGTTGGACGAAGTTCTTGCTTCAGACAAACCATACGCTGAAAAGATCAAACGTAACGAACACGACATCCGTCGTTCTATCCAAAAGCTGGATATAATCGAACGTGAAACGTCTCTTACTGTTCAAAGCATTAAAGATATCAGCCGTCGTATGTCTATCGGTGAAGCGAAAGCTCGTCGTGCTAAGAAAGAGATGGTTGAAGCGAACTTACGTCTAGTAATCTCGATTGCTAAGAAGTACACAAACCGTGGTCTACAATTCCTGGATCTAATCCAAGAAGGTAACATAGGTCTGATGAAAGCAGTAGATAAGTTTGAATACCGTCGTGGTTACAAGTTCTCTACTTACGCTACGTGGTGGATCCGTCAAGCAATCACTCGTTCGATTGCCGACCAAGCTCGTACTATCCGTATTCCGGTTCACATGATCGAAACGATCAACAAACTAAACCGTATCTCTCGTCAAATGCTACAAGAGATGGGTCGTGAACCACTTCCGGAAGAGTTGGCTGAGCGCATGCAAATGCCTGAAGACAAGATCCGTAAAGTACTGAAAATCGCTAAAGAGCCTATCTCAATGGAGACACCAATCGGTGACGACGAAGATTCGCACCTAGGTGATTTCATCGAGGATACAACGCTAGAACTGCCTTTAGACTCTGCAACGGCAACAAGCCTGCGCGGCGCAACTAAAGACGTTCTTGCAGGCCTAACGCCTCGTGAAGCGAAAGTACTGCGTATGCGTTTCGGTATCGACATGAACACTGACCACACTCTAGAAGAAGTGGGTAAGCAGTTCGACGTTACTCGTGAACGTATCCGTCAGATCGAAGCAAAAGCACTGCGTAAACTTCGTCACCCAAGCCGCTCAGAAACTCTGCGTAGCTTCCTAGACGAGTAATTACACACTTTAGTGTGGTTAGCTTTTAAGCATAAAATAAAAAAGGTGAGCGTTGGCTCACCTTTTTTGTGCCTATATGATTTAAGTGGCTAAGATGTAAGCGGAATTGCCCCTCATAGTGTCTAGACACCAATGAATGCTTCCCCTATAATCTATGCCCTACGGCCCCTTAGCTCAGTGGTTAGAGCGCACGACTCATAATCGTTCGGTCCCCAGTTCAAATCTGGGAGGGGCCACCAAATTAGAAAAGCCAGAACAGTTCACACTGCTCTGGCTTTTTGCTTTTCTGAAGCTGTACAACTCACCGCTGTATTTCCTACAAATAACGAATTGTCCCACACGCAATTCCAATTCCCTCTCTGTGACTAAATATACTTTTCTTTTATAAAAAAATCGGCAATATGAGAGTACACAAATCATTCAATAGTTCAGGGAAGACTCATGAAAGACGAAACGCTCTCGATTCACTTCGGCTACGAAACTGATCCAACAACCAAATCAGTTGCGACCCCTATTTACCAAACCGTTGCTTACGAATTCGATGACGCACAACACGGTGCAGACCTGTTTAATCTTGCGGTACCCGGTAATATCTACACTCGCATAATGAACCCAACCAATGATGTGTTGGAAAAACGCATGGCAGCCTTAGAGGGTGGTATTGCAGGCTTAGTGGTGAGTGCGGGCAGCGCGGCGATCAACTACGCCATTCAAACGTTGGCACAAATCGGTGACAACATCGTTTCAACGCCTCAGCTTTACGGCGGTACTTACACTCTATTTGCTCACATGCTGCCAAACCAAGGGATAGAAGTTCGCTTTGCCAAAGACGACAAACCTGAAAGCTTAGCGGCACTGATTGATGAAAAAACCAAAGCGGTTTACTGCGAAAGTATCGGTAACCCCGCTGGTAATATTATCGACTTAGAACGAGTTGCTGAGCTTGCTCACGCACAAGGTGTACCTGTGATTGTCGATAACACGGTGGCGACACCTGTGTTGTGTAAACCTATCGATTTTGGTGCTGATATTGTGGTGCACTCACTCACCAAATACGTTGGTGGTCACGGAACAACATTGGGTGGCGTGATTGTCGACTCAGGCAAATTCCCATGGGCAGAGCACAAAGATCGCTTCCCAGTATTTAATCAGCCAGAACCTTCTTACCACGGTGTGGTGTACACCGAGGCTTTTGGTGAAGCCGCGTTTATTGGTCGTGCTCGAACGGTTCCACTACGTAATACAGGCGCTGCACTGTCGCCTATGAATGCCTTCATGCTAATGCAAGGTCTAGAAACGTTGTCGTTACGCATGGAGCGACACACAGAGAACGCACTAAAAGTAGCAGAGTACCTTCAGCAACATGAGAAAGTGAGTTGGGTGAGCTACGCTGGTTTACCAACGTCTGAGTTCTATCCGCTGGCTGAGAAATACATGCAAGGTAAGCCGTCTGCCATTTTATCTTTTGGCTTGAAAGATGGTTATGAAGCCGGTGTTCGTTTCTATGATGCGCTACAAATATTCAAGCGCTTGGTGAACATTGGCGATGCAAAATCTCTCGCTTGTCACCCTGCTTCTACAACACACCGTCAATTAAGCGAAGCGGAACAAAAGCAAGCAGGTGTGTCACCAGAGATGATTCGTCTCTCAGTAGGTATCGAGCACATTGACGATATCTTGGCTGACCTAGAGCAAGCACTTAGCGCTTAATGCTTAATGCTTAATGCTTAATGCTTAATGACGCTACAGCTAGCTCTAACACGAATCGTTAACTAGCAGACACAAAAAAGCCCATCACAGGATGGGCTTCTTATTATCTAATTTTCTTAGATAAGCTAACGATTACTCAACAGTAACCGCTTTCGCAAGGTTACGAGGTTGGTCAACGTCAGTACCTTTGATTAGCGCTACGTGGTAAGACAACAACTGCATCGGTACTGTGTAGTAGATAGGTGCTGTTACTTCACTTACGTGAGGCATCTTGATGATCTTCATGTTCTCATCGCTTTCAAAGCCTGCATCTTCATCTGCGAATACGTAAAGTAGACCGCCACGAGCACGTACTTCTTCAACGTTTGATTTCAGTTTCTCTAGCAAGTCGTTGCTTGGTGCAATAACGACGACTGGCATATCTGCATCGATAAGAGCCAAAGGACCGTGCTTAAGCTCACCAGCCGCGTATGCTTCTGCGTGGATGTAAGAGATCTCTTTCAGTTTAAGAGACGCTTCCATCGCGATTGGGTAGAACTCACCACGACCCAAGAATAGTGTGTGGTGCTTATCTGCAAAATCAGGTGCTAGCTCTTCGATCTCTTTATCAAACGCTAATGCTTTTTCAATATCAGCAGGCAGTTGATGCAGTGCTTGAACGATCTCAGCTTCTTTCTCTTCATTGATGCGACCTTGTAGACGACCAATTGACGTTACCATCATCAGCATAGCCGCTAGCTGTGTCGTGAAGGCTTTAGTTGAAGCAACGCCGATCTCAGTTCCTGCGCGAGTCATGAAGGCAAAATCAGATTCACGAACTAGCGAAGAACCCGCAACGTTACAGATAGTCATTGCCGACATGTAACCTTTTTCTTTTGCAAGACGAAGTGCAGCAAGCGTATCCGCCGTTTCACCAGACTGAGACAGAGTCACCAATAGGCTGTTCGGGCGAACAACGAAATCACGGTAACGGAATTCAGAGGCAATCTCTACGTCACAGCTTACGCCTGCTAGAGACTCAAACCAGTAACGAGCTGCCATGCCTGAGTTGTAAGACGTACCACATGCGATGATCTGCACGTGTTCTACCTTGCTTAGGATCTCTTCCGCTTTAACACCGATTGCATTAGTGATTACAGAAGTGTCAGAGATACGACCTTCCATTGTGTTGATCAGCGCTGTTGGCTGCTCAAAGATCTCTTTCTGCATGAAGTGACGGTATTGACCTTTATCACCTGCATCGTGTTCTGCGTTTGATTCAACGATTTCACGCCCTACACGCTCGCCCGCTACATCAAATACTGTTACATCACGACGAGTCACCTCAGCAACATCACCCTCTTCTAAGTACATGAAGCGACGAGTTACGCTTAATAGCGCTAGTTGGTCAGAAGCAAGGAAGTTCTCGCCCACACCAAAACCGATAACGATTGGGCTACCAGAACGAGCAACAACGATACGGCTAGGATCTTTACGATCAACCGCCACCGTGCCGTATGCACCGTCTAATTGTTTTGCTGTTTTTTGCAGAGCTTCAACCAAAGAAGCTGACGTGCGAAGTTCCCACTCAACAAGATGAGCGATAACTTCAGTATCCGTTTGTGAAGTAAACACATAACCACGCTCTTGAAGAAGAGCACGCAGTGCTTCGTGGTTTTCGATAATACCATTGTGTACAACAGCAATATCACCAGACATGTGTGGGTGTGCGTTTGCTTCAGAAGGCTCACCGTGTGTCGCCCAACGTGTATGAGCTATACCAGTACCGCCAATAACATGTTGTTGATCGACTGCGTCTGCTAGCTCTTGTACTTTACCAAGGCGGCGTACACGAGTTAGGTTAGATTCGCTATCAACTACAGCGACACCCGCTGAATCGTAGCCTCGGTATTCTAGGCGGCGAAGGCCTTCTACTAAAATTTCGGCTACATCACGCTGTGCTACTGCACCAACAATTCCACACATAGTTTCACTCCATCAATTTTGTTTTATTCCTATTGGCAGCAAGCAAAGGCCATATCTTTATTAAGATTAATTATAGGAAGGTAAATGCATAATATTTAAATTTGTTTTTACGCTGGATCAGTCAAGATCACACGAACATCATGTGATTCGATACTTGCTTGAGATTCTTTGCTCAAATCTGTATCGGTAATCAAAATGTCGATGTGGTTCCAAGCCAACTCTAAATTGGGGATCTTTCGCCCCACCTTTTCCGACTCAACCATCACGATCACTTCTCGTGACACTTCAGCCATTACTTTACTTAGACCAACCAATTCATTGAACGTGGTCGTGCCTCTATCAAGGTCGATACCATCAGCCC
>NZ_JBFRSN010000104.1:0-4304 GCF_041473595.1 Vibrio sp. 10N.222.46.A1 | reverse complement strand
CTAACATGGCACCAAGTGAACGCAGTAATGTGTTCGCTTTTCGAATCTACAATTTCTCTCCAGTTTGTATAAATATAGGTAGAGCAGCACAGATAATTACAGATAAAACTAGACTCGTTAAGGAAGATGAGAACGTAAAAAAATAGAGGTTATATGAATCAATTAATTTCAATTGGACCACTAGAATCCTTCCTAATCGCGATTAGTGTTTTGTTTCTAGGTCATTTCGTCAATGCAAAGCTTCCTGTTCTCAAAAAGTACAATATCCCAGAGCCCATTGTCGGCGGCTTGATTGTCGCTTTTGCTATTACAGCCCTGCACTTTAACGGCCTTGATCTTGAGTTTTCTTTGCCCTTGCAGAACACATTTATGTTGATGTTCTTTGCAACGGTCGGCCTTGCAGCTAACTACACACAGCTGATGAAAGGTGGTGCCAAGGTATTCCTATTCTTAGGGGTGGCTTCGGTTTACATCATTATCCAAAACGGTGTAGGCGTAACCTTAGCAACGACACTAGGCCTTGAGCCCTTGATGGGTTTGATTGCTGGCTCTATCACCCTTTCGGGTGGTCACGGTACAGGCGCGGCTTGGTCTCAAACTTTTGCAGACACGTTTGGCATTGCAAATACGTTAGAAATCGCAATGGCTTCAGCGACCTTTGGTTTGATCATCGGTGGTATTATCGGTAGCCCAGTGGCGCAAAAGCTGATTGATAAAAACCAGCTTGAATCTGAGTACGGTACTGGCACGCAAACGCACGAACGCTTCCCTGAACTTGTTACTTATAACGAGTATGAAGAAGACAAAGTGACGGCGAAGAAGGTGATTGAGGTGTTGTTCATCCTTCTTATCTGTATCACAGGTGCGAAGTACCTAGAGCAGTGGGTGGCGACTTTTGAAATTTCTTGGTTGATGATTCCTGACTTCGTTTACGCGTTGTTTATCGGTGTGTTCATCACTAACGTGTTTGAAGTGACCAAGCTGCATAAGACTGACAGCGAAACGGTCGATATTCTTGGTACGGTGTCATTGTCACTGTTCCTAGCAATGGCGCTAATGAGCCTTAAGCTTTGGAACATCTTTGACCTTGCGATTCCGTTCTTGGTTATCCTTGCGGTTCAGGCGGTGGTGTTAGGTATCTTCTCTTACTTTGTGACGTTTAAAGTAATGGGTTCTAACTACGACGCAGCGGTTATGGCAGGTGGTCACTGTGGTTTCGGCCTAGGTGCAACACCAACAGCGGTAATGAACATGGGCTCTTTGGTGAACCGTTTTGGTCCATCGCCACAAGCCTTCATGGTGGTGCCAATTGTTGGTGCCTTCTTTATCGATATCGTTAACCTGATTATCCTTCAAGGTTACATCTCGTTTATCGGTTAATGTTCGCCTTTGCTTAAACGCGATGAGCTCATCGCACTAAGATGAACACAAGAAAGCCAGTCTGTTGACTGGCTTTTTTATTGCTTGCTTATACTCGAGTTGCTCTAGTATAAGCATCAAATTTTCCCGAATTTGATGTGTATTTTTGCGTTGAATACAGCCGAACATATGTAATGAGTCGACTGCTTTTACACCTTTGTACTTATGATGGTGAACTGATTTGCAACTCCTTTAGTAAAGGAAATGCAGCCTTGATGTGCTCTCCCGTGACAATGAATCCAACCAACTGGTTATCTTCATTGAAGCCTTTGGCGACAATGCCTTTAGGATCGAATCGAGTTTCCCAGCTCTGAGCTGTGTGAATATCGCGCCCTGCCAGCTGAATCGGGTAACTCGGTGTTTTCACCTTGGTGATCATATGAGGCAAGCTGAGCTTTGCATCGCCCACTTTGATCTCGCCTTTATCCTTAGTTAACTGCTTGGCCAACACGTTTGCCGATAAGATTGCTGGCTGCAAATAGGCCATCACGCGCCCTTCAATTTCAGCGCAATCACCAATCGCATACACATTTTCGACACTGGTTCTCATGATGGTATCGACCACAACCCCTTTGTTTACTTCTATTCCCGCTTGTGTGGCTAACTGCGTGTTTGGTCTTAGCCCTGCTGCGGCAATCACGATATCGGTTCGTATCAATCGAGAAGAATTGGTTTGCAACCTCACTCCATCAGAAAGATACGTTGCGCGACACACTGCAGAATCGGTTTCGACGGTAACCCCTGCTTTTGTCAGTTCCCTTTCCAATTCAAGCGAAACGAAAGGTGGCACTAGGTTATTCAATAGATAACTTGCGGGTTCGATAATCGTGACATCTTTACCCGCAGTTTGAAGGTCGAATGCGAGCTCGACCCCAATCAAGCCTCCACCCATCACGGTGATGCGTTGAGCGCCATCGATCTGAGCTTTGTGTTTATCGAACTCTTCCAAACTATTTAACGTAATGGTTGCGCTGCGTTTAAGCCCTTCCGCTGGTGGTATAAAAGGCGTCGCGCCCGTCGCTAATACCAACTTTGAATAGTGGATAGATTGGCCATCAACATGAACACACTGCTGCTCAATATCTATCTCGCTCACAAGTGCTTTGGTTTTGATGACTACGTTGTAGTGCTCTGCCAATTGTTGAGCGTTATGTACTGCCAGTGTTTCCGGCGTTTGTTCCTGACTGAACGCGTGCGAAAGATTCGGCTTACTGTACTCAACCCCGGCATCGGCGGTGATCATAGTAATCGCGATATCTTGGTCAAGCTTACGTACCATCTTGATGGTTTGTAGGGCAGCGAAACCGCCACCCACAATAACAATGTTCGACATGCTACTTCTCCACAAACACTTCTTTACCTAAATGGCATTCAGGGCAAAGGAAATCATCAGGTACTTGCGCCCAAGGAGTTCCAGGCTCGACGCCTTGGTAGGGTTCGCCCAACTGTGGGTCGTACACCCATTCGCATACTGTGCAACGCCAGCAAGTGCAATCTGCACTGTGTACTGGCTTGTCTTGCGCTTCTTCTTGCTTCTGCTCTGTTGTGTCTTTGAGCTCGGCAGTGGTGTTTGCCGGTGCTGGTGTGGCTTCAAGCGGTGTTACATTTCGTGATACTTGTTTCGGTGTGCTCACTTCATCTGCTTCTACACGCCAAACCTCGGCCAGTGTCATGCCGTAATCGATACATTGGCGAAGAGCGTCTGTGTCTGGTTTCCAATGGATGTGTTGCGGAGCACTGACTTCGAAGTTGGCTTCATGTAAGCGAGCGTCGATACGTTTTACCGCGCCGCCTGTCCAACCTGAAGAGCCAAATGCAGCGGCTCTTTTACCTGAAAAACGTAAGCCGTGGATCTCTTCTAGTAGTGCAGCGATTTGCGGCATCATCACATTGTTCATGGTCGATGAACCAACAAGCACACCCTTTGAACGGAAGATATTGGCAAGGATGTCATTCTTATCGTGCTTAGAGATATTAAAGACTTTGATTGCTGTTTCTGGGCTGCCTTTACGGATACCTTTTGCGATTGCGTCAGCCATCATGCGAGTGTTGTTCGACATGGTGTCGTAGACAATGGTGATACGATCTTCTTTGTAGGCTTTAGACCACTCGTAGTATTGCTCAACAATTTGCGTCGCGTTGTCACGCCAAATACAGCCATGAGAGGTTGCGATAACATCGATAGGCACACCTAAGCTCAATACTTCTTCTATCTTCGCTTTCACCAAAGGCGCGAAAGGTGTGAGGATGTTCGAGAAGTAACGCAGACATTGATCATGAAGCTCGACTTGGTCTAGCTGATCGTTGAATAGGTTTTCATCACAGTAGTGCTGACCGAACGCATCGTTACTGAACAGGATCTCGTCACCTGTGAGGTATGTTGCCATTGAGTCTGGCCAGTGCAGCATTTTCATCTCAACAAAGATGAGTTGCTTACCGTTACCGACATCAAGAGTGTCACCGGTTTTGACGGTTCTGAAATTCCAGTTTGGTTGGTGGTGGTGACCAACAATGGAGTTTACACCTGCTTCAGTGCAATAAACCGGCGTGTTCGGAATTTTAGCAAGCAGCGCAGAGAGAGCGCCTGAGTGGTCTTCTTCGGCGTGCTGACAAATGATGTAGTCGATCTCATTGATATCGATTTCCATCTCTAGGTTTGCAAGGAATTGTTCAGTAAAGCGATGATCAACGGTATCAACAAGCACCGTTTTCTCTTCACGAATCAGGTACGAGTTATAGCTGGTACCTTTGTTCATGTGGTATTCCTTACCATGGAAGTGTTCTGTTTCCCAATCGTGGACGCCAACCCAGTGAACATTTGATTTAACGTGAATAGTCATAATGATAATACCTTATTTAAATATCTAAGGTCATCAATGCACTAG
>NZ_JBFRSN010000103.1:0-11334 GCF_041473595.1 Vibrio sp. 10N.222.46.A1 | reverse complement strand
TCTGACCAAACGTTAGAAATCTGACCAAACGTTAGAACTCTGCGGCAACGCTGAATAAGGAACTTCTATGCAATACACCAAGCTTTCAGGACTTACACTCGCGTTACTCTGTGCCTTCCCTACCTCAGCAGCAGAGAAGCCAAATCTAGTCCTTCAAATCACGGTAGATGGCCTGCGCGCAGACCTAATCGAACGATATAAGCACAACTTCGGTGAAGGCGGTTTCCGGTACTTAATGGATGACGGCACTTACTACACCAACGCGAACTACCAACATGGCAACACGGAAACGATCGTGGGCCATGTGTCGCTTGCAACAGGCGCTCCACCGAGCGTACACGGCATGGTAGGTAACGTTTGGTATGACCGTAGCGAAGAGCGTTTGGTGTATAACGTAGAAGACGGCAACTACAAAATGTTGACCTCTGGCGCGGGTGTCGACAAAGCAACAGAGATCGACCCAACGCAGAAGACAGCACAAGGCGATGGCCGCTCTCCAGAGCCAATACTCTCCACCACGTTTGGTGACGAACTGACGATTTCCAATAGTGGCAAATCAAAAGTGTTCGGTGTATCAGTGAAAGACCGCGGTGCGATCTCATTGGCAGGGCACAGTGGTAAAGCCTTCTGGTTCTCCAAAGCGCAATCTGAGTTTGTCACCAGCAACTATTACTACGACGAGTATCCAGATTGGGTATCACGTTGGAACGAGAAAGCGATTGCTGCAGAGTACTCGAAACAGAAATGGGAGCTCTCATTACCACGTGAAAACTACACGCTGCAAGAGCACGATACCGAACACAAAGTGAAACTCGGTGATTTCCAACGCACCTTCCCTCACCCTTATGGCCCCGCGAGTTACAAGTACTACAGCACAACGCTAACCGTTAGCCCGGCTGGCGATGAAATCACAGAAAACTTTGCAAGCACACTGTTGATGCAAGAGAAGCTAGGTCAAGGTGACGTGACCGATTACCTGTCTGTAAGTTTTTCATCAAACGACTACGTGGTGCACTTATACGGCCCTGAAAGCCTAGAGACAGAAGACAACCTAATTCGACTCGATAAGACGATCGCCAAGCTTCTTAAAACCGTTGATCACCAAGTCGGACTAAAGAATACACTAATTGTGTTGTCTGCCGACCACGGTGTACCTGAATCTTCACCTGCGGCAAATGCGCTTGGCTTCAATCAAGCTCAATACTTCAATAAAGACACACTGCTCTCGAGTGGCGTAGAGCAAAGGTTGAAGGATGAGTTTGGTTTATCCAAAGACGCAATACGCTTGTACGCACAGCCTTATATTTATCTGAATCACGATTTAATCGCAGAGAAGAAACTTGACCTAGCTAAAGTACAGGAAGCGATCGCCGATGAAATAGCGAAAGTGAAGGGAGTGGCGTTTGCCGTATCAAGCAGTGATATCGCGGCAAACCGAGTACCTGATACTCATGTAATGCAGCTCATTAAGAACAACTACCACCCAGCTCGTTCTGGCGATGTGTATGTGGTATTTGCTCCACGTAGCTACATTAACGACATGGAAGGCCTTCAAATAGCCTCGACTCATGGCTCGCCATGGAAGTACGATACACATGTCCCTGTCATCTTCGCAGGCTACGACGTTGAAGCTCAGAAAATCTCGCGTCCAGTCACGCCATACGACATTGCACCAACGCTTTCGAACAAACTGGGTATCACTCAACCAAGTGGTTCAATTGGAGAAGTTCTGCAAGAAATTACCGAATAATAGATGTCATTGAGGTTTCTTAGTTTTAATGTCGAAACCCACACCAAGTAAAAGAGCCACTTATCAATTCAGACTGACTCAGTCAAAACAGATAAGCGGCTCTTTTTGATTGCCTGTAGTTAGGTCGAAATCCAATCAACGTATGTCAGTGCTGGGAATAACGGCTATTCGCACAAACATTTTCCATTAATCGCCCTTTAGAGGCTAACTTGATATGTCTTTTGCTGCCGCTTTGATCTTAGCGCGCAACCACTTGTGGCTAGGTTCATTAGTGCGACTCGGGTGCCAAATCATACACATATCGAGGTCTTCCAATTCGAATGGTAGTGGTAGTGTTTTAACCGAGTACTTTTCAGAAAAACAACGCACCGATGACATAGGTAACACTCCGATGTAATCAGAGCCCTCAATAACTGGCAGCATCTCAACAACACCCGCAGCGCGATAGACTATTCTGCGCTTTTCAAGGTCACTGTAGTGTTCAGAACTCAATAAGCTTTTACGTGCATGCCAACGAGATACAACCACATGCTCAACTGATAGGAACTGCTCCATATCGATCGTATCACCAATCGTAGGATGGTCTTTGCGGCACACCACCACCAGTTCCTCTTTAGAGATCACCTCATGCTTGAGCATGGTTCTTCCTTTAGGTGTCATATCGATAATAACATCGTGTCTTTGAAGCCTTAAATCAGACTCGTAATCTTCCGTAAATAGAGGGTGAACTTCTAACGCGATACCAGGTGCAACTTGGCTGATTAACTGCATCACTCTTGGCATCATTTCGTAGCTCGCCGCCGAGACGCAGGCAATTGAATACACGCGCCCTGAAGTTTTGGGGTCGAAATCTCTTGATGCGGATAAGGTAGAAGTGAAATTTTTAAGCGCAGCGGCCATTGCCGGATAGATATCAATAGCGAATGTGGTTGGCTCTACGCCTGATGTGGTACGGTGAAACAGTGGCTCGTCATAGATATCTCGCAACCGTGCAAGCGCTTTGCTCACAGCAGGTTGGCTTATATCCATGCGATTAGCAGCCCTAGATAAGTTCTGCTCTTCATAGATAGCAACAAATATAGGAATTAAATTGAGTTCGGTGCTTTTCATACAGTTCCATATTAAAGAAGCAGGTCCCCTATAGTAGAGAGCCTGCCGATTTTGTTCGATGCGAATAACTAAAGTTTGCTACTTAGTTCTATCTTTTAAGTTTGGCAAGGCTTTAGGGATTTTCAAGCGGTCGAAAATTGAACGAGAATTGCTTGAGTTTGATGTGTCATTGGGTAAGTTACGTAACCCTCTCCACAAACGAGTAAATACGTTTTTGTCTTCTCGCCCTTGTTGGAGGGATTCACTGTCTTCTATCCAACGTTTCTGTCCATTCAATTTACCAAGTTGCGCTTTATTCAGTTCTAGCTGAGAGGTTTCGTTTCGTAATTGACGATAGATAAAGGTTCTCAATGCGGGCCAATTATTTTGCTTAAGCAAACGACGCAATACCAACCAACTTGGTGTTGGTCGATTTTTGTAATAGCGCTTCGCCGCAACGAATAACATGCCACATAAGACCACTGCCAAACCAACGCTTATAAAGACCGACATGTAAGCTTTGATGAAGGATTGGAATGTGTGTTTTGCTTCAAACACTTCGCCTTTTATTACCACGCTCTCAAGACGCTGATTTTTGCTGTCCCACCACTGGAATGTGAACTCCGGTAAGGTAAATTCACCACCTTGCTGAATCACATAAACCGTCTCTTCAATTCTACTGGAACGGTAGTCACCACGTTCTTGTGTGTCATCTAAACGATTAGGTTGCGGGTAAGCTTGATATTGCTGTGTCGATTCATTGGTCAACACATTGGGAAGTAACACCGACAAACTGTCTTTCGCTTTGATCGTCACGGTTCGAGTAACCGCATCACCCACTTTTAAGTCTTCGCTCGAACGTTGCCATTGCTGCTCAACATCCACGTCTGTCGCTGAAAACCAAGGCGATTCATCGCTTAACAAACCAGACGGTAATGAGGCTTCAAACTTAATCGGCTGCGTATAAAGCGTGCCACCAACGTTTGACCCATCAGGAGCTGACACTTGAATACGAACCGGTACGGTTGGAATCACAAACTCGCCAGAAGTCATCGGATAAAGCGTCACTTCCCAACGTTGACGCGACCATGTAGTGCCATTGACCCGTTCCGTGTAATTAGTCGCGAGTTGGTTACGTTGCTTAGCGATCACGTTAGGGATTTCGATACTGCCGATTCGAGTCCCTCCCGTTAACCAACGCGGCGTCGCCACCTCAATATTCAGAATTACCTGCTCATTGACGCTCACTTTAGTCGGCGTTATCTTATCGCCTGACTTTGGCTTTTCCCCTACCCAAGCGATAAGCTCAACGTCACCACTTTTTTGGAGATCGAAGATATCGGCAGCAGAAGCAACAAAAGGAGAAAACCAACTCAATATAAGAGTCATCGACAGTAACCACTTATGGGTTCTAAATCGCACTCTCTTTGATTGAATGGCTTCAAGAGCTAAATGATATCGACTCATTGGGTTTGCTCCTGTTTTGACGCTTGTTCGATGGAAGGTGCAGGGTCTCTTAATTGAATTTGGAACTTGGACTTTAAGAAGAACTTAGGGTCCGCTTCGACTCGTTTTAACCACTTATCGGCAAGCTCTTGGCTACCCAAAATTTCATTGGCATTAAGCGTTTCCTTGAGCATCAATTCCGCTACCGTTTCTTCTTCAGCGCCATCACCCGTTCGCGGCTGATCGTCTTCGAGTTCTAAAGACTCTTCAGGGCCATCTGTGGTCCCGGACTGACTTTCACTGGTTCGGTTAACCTCTTCGACAATCCCACTAAGCACAGCAAGATTGTTTTCCACATCCGTTCTTAGTTCTGGTGACAGATCCTCTTTCTCGCTTAATAATTTCAAAAGGTCTCGCGCCGCAAGATATTCACGCTGTCTGGCTAACGCACTCGCCGCGTTGTATAAACCAAGGTCAGTTTTGGTTTGCAGGAATGCACTGTGAGCGAGCTTAAAATCACGAGCATAGTAATAAGCCGCGCCCTTTCGCATTGGGTCAGTAAAATGTTTGGCAGCTTGAAGATATTCTTTCTGATTCAACAGGCGTTGACCTTGCTGATCGGGCGTTAACCATAAGTCCCACCACCATTGAGCTGTTTTGTCCCAAGCCGTAACCGACTCCACCACAACGGGTTTCTCAGCAGTTAAGTTGACTGTTTTCGCAAAAGTGCTTGGTGAATAGATGCTGCCCGAAATCACTAGACCAACGACACACCACTGCACCAGCCATCCTTTTCTGAACCACAACAACATGATAATCGCCATTGGGATAAGCAAGCCATAGCCCATGTCTTTCCAAGGCATTGAAGATTCGCCGTTGAGCTGCATGTTTCTTTCAACCGCTCTGTTCAGTTGTTGGATATCCGAATCATCAACGGTCACTTCGATCAGTCGTCCACCTGTCTTACTCGCCAAATTGCGTAATGAATCGAGGTCGACAGGATTATCGCTCACCACATTACTGTTTCCTGCGGCTAGAATAAGCAACTGATACGGGTTGTCGTTAAAGAAGTTCTCGAACGCTCTGATGGTACTTGGATTTACACCATCCGATACCAACAACACTGACGAACCTAGCTCACCAGACAATTGCTGATTTATGAGTGGCAGTGCTTCTTCTGCTGACTTACCTGATACCGGCATGATGTCGGGTGTGATAGCCGCTAGAAACGGTTCGAATACCTTGCTGTCTTGAGTCACAGGCATCGCGACGTGTGCGCTGCCTGCGTAAACCACTAAGCCCGTATTACCGCCCTTGCGCGCTGCTAATAAGTCTCTAATTTTCTGTTTAGAGCGTTCCAAGCGACTCGGTGGTAAGTCTTTCGCCAGCATGGATTCGCTGTTATCAAGCACCACTAACATCGACGCTTTGTCTTCCCCAAAAGGTGAAGCCTCACGCTGCCATGTTGGGCCAGAACAGATAATGATGGCGATAGTTACAATCACCATCAATAGCTTCAATGGCAGCTGCCTACGCCAGCCTGTTTCACCAATGGTCAATGCATCACGTAAGTGTGCAGGTAGAATGTCTTTCCACGTTGGTTTGGTCTCTTCTCTCCAACGAACCCATAACAGGAAGAACATCGGAATAAAGGCCAACAACCACAAAGGTCGGATAAAATGAAACTGGGTAAAGAACTGTTGCAGAGTGAGAGAATCAGGCATCATCCTCTCCTTTCAATTTTTTAGTTTTAGAAGCCAAAAGCGACCTTCTACGTAAAGTCGCCAGACTAAAGGCAGTCAAATACATCACAACAACAATGGCCATCAAGTAATGATGTAACCCCTGTTTAGGACGATAAGTGGTACTTTCATATAACTGTGGTTCTAGTTCACCGATTTGAGCGTAGGCTTTGGTCAGTTCGTCGCGGTTAAGCGCCTCAAAGGCTTCGCCACCAGACTCTTGAGCCACTCGCTTGATGGTTTCCATATCCAGAGCCACTTCACCAAAGGTTTGCGGATCGCCCATCGCAATAACGTGAATTCGAACGCCCTTAGCCTTAGCAACTTTTGCGGCATCGATAGGCTCAACAAAGCTTCCGGTGTCATTGCCATCAGTTAGCACAATCACAACTTTCTCTTTCACGTTCGCATCAATACTTGAATCTTGAACCGCAGCACTCTGCTTTTCGCTTTGTTCAAACACCTTAATCGCCAAGCCAATCGCATCACCTAAATGCGTGCTTTGTCCTGCCATCGCCACATCGGTTTGATTAAGCAGTTCAAGCCACACATCTTGGTCAGCTGTAAACGGTGTTTGTACAAACGCTGCATCACCAAACAAGATCAAACCGAGTCGGTCCCCTTTTCTGGTTTTCGCGAAATCGGCTAACACCTCTTTGGTCGCATCTAAGCGAGAGATTTTATCCCCTTGTTTAGACGTAAAATCTTGTTCAGCCATTGAGCCAGACAAATCGACAACCACCATCACGTCGCGACCTAATTGTTCACGAACTTGTGGCTCACCAAGAATGGTAGGTTTCGCTAATGCGCAGATCACTAATACCCAGGTAATGATCAGCGTAGTGCGTTGCCACCAGCTTGGTGTTAATTGGCTTGCACCTTCTGATGGAGCCTCGCCAATCGCTTCAACCAACTCACTGAAAAATGGCACCTTGATGGCCATTTGTTTAGTGCGATAAGCAGGTACGGCGAAGTAAACGAGTAAAGGCAAAGGTAGTGCGATAAACCACAGTGGGTGCGCAAATTCAAAGCTGGCAGATAAAACATCAAACATTGTCTTGCCCCTCAACCGTTACCTGTACATTCGGCTTGTGAAGTTTTAGCCACATCATCGCGGTTTGAATTACCTCTAATCGCTGTTCAAAGCTCAGACGCACATTAGGGTCAATTAGGCTTTGCATCCATAATTCCGAAACTTCATCGGCAAAGAACGCATTGCTGTTTTCACTTGTGTTAGCGCTAACAGGCAGATAAGCGTTCAGACGGTTTACATAGGCTTTTCCAAACAGCTTTGCATTGCTGCTGTCTAGGTAACGAAGTACCACTTTGAGGACTTTAAAGGTTCGTTCAGTTGAGTTCTTGTCTCTTGCATCCAGTACCATGAGTTCTTGAAGCGCTTCTTTGCGATAACGGTTATTCCACCACCTTAGCGCTAAACGATAAGCCAGATAGACAGCGACCAATAACAGAATGACGCCAAGGATCTTCCAGCCAATAGTTTGCGGCATCCAGCTCACGCTCTCGGGAATGGCGACATCGTGCAGATCGCGAAGGATATAAGTACTTGGAGGCGTATGTTCAACGGCCATCTAACGCCCTCCCACCAGCTTTTGAAGCTGAGAAATATGAGTTCCAGACGTATCTAATTCGATATAAGGGAGGTTTTTCATCGCCATTAATTTAGCAAGGGACTGTTTCTGGAGTGCCGCTTTTTGGGCAAGGCTTTCACTTGCAAGGTTAACCTTAGATTGGCTGTCCAGATTAAGTTGAAAGCGACCATCACCCACCACCCAGTTTGCGCTTGCCAGATCTTGAGGCAATGATTGTTCTAATGGATCGGTGACCATAATGGCTAAGATATCGTTGTGTTGTTGCAGTTGCTTTAGTCGGTCAAGGTGTTGCTCTTGGCAATCTCGCCAATCACTAATAAAGATTAAGGTCGATTGCTTTAATCTCATTCGTTTTATCAGTTCAATCCACTGGCTAAACCCAACACCTTCGCTGTCGCTCACCCTGACACCTAAGCTTTGATTGGCTTTGGTCAGATGTTTTAACTGAGACATTAAGTCCGATTGAGAACGCTGTGCTTTGGTATGAAAGAGCTTTTGGTGCGACGCCAAAACGAAACCAACTCGGTCACCATCTTTCAGCACTCGCCATCCACACAATGCTGCGACTTCGGCGGCCACAACAGATTTCATAGTGTTTTGAGAAGCAAAGAACATCGAGCTGCGTTGATCAACACAGATCATCACATTACGGTCTTTCTCTTCGGTATAACTACGAACATGAGGTTTGCCTGTTCGCATCGTGACTTTCCAATCGAGGTTACGAATATCATCACCAAGTTGGTAGTGACGTAGCTCCTCGAAATTCAAACCTCGACCTCGGAACAATGAGTTGTGTCTACCCGACAGCACACTACCCGCCTTTAGATGAGGCAGTAGAGAAAACGACTCAGCTTGAGCCTGAATTCGCACTAACCTTGAATAATCACAGTACAAACGTGGATCAAGGCCTTGCGATTTGGGAGCTTGTGTTGGCTTCGCCATGACGCCCCCTAGTTATCCAATCTCAACATTATCGAGCAGTTCTTCAACCACTCTTTGATGGTCAACACCATCGGCCAATGCATCGTAAGACAGCGAGAATCGGTGACCTAACACGGTTGGCAACATGGCACGCACATCGTCTAACGTGACGTGGTCACGCCCTTGCAGCCACGCATAAGCGCGAGCGCATTTATCCAATGAAATAGATGCACGAGGGCTTGAACCAATTTCAATCCATTTCGATAAGTCTGATTCTGGGTAACGCTCTGGCTTACGAGTCGCCATCACCAAAGCCACAATGTAGTTCTCAACTAAATCGGAAACGGCAATATCTGGAAGTTGGCGGCGAGCTTCAAGTACCAACTCAGGTTCAATATGCTCTGGAGTGACTAATTCCGAACTCGTCTCGCTACCGAGCTCCTCACTGCGCACAAGTCGAATGATGTCGCGTTCAGCTTCATCTTCTGGATAGTCGACCGTCACTTTCATGATAAAACGGTCCATTTGTGCTTCAGGCAGTGGATACGTACCTTCTTGCTCTACTGGGTTTTGCGTAGCGAGCACCATGAATAGCTCTGGAAGAATATGAGTTTGACCACCCACCGTAATCGTTCCTTCCGCCATGGCTTCAAGCAGAGCCGCTTGTACCTTTGCAGGAGCACGGTTCACTTCATCGGCTAAAACAATACTGTTGAAAATAGGACCCGGTTGAAAGTGCAACTGAGGCTTTCCATCAAGCTCTTGATACACTTCTGTACCGGTTACATCTGATGGCAGCAGGTCAGGCGTAAACTGAATTCGACCAAAACTGGTGTTCAGTAGGTTCGCCAGTAATTTCACTGAACGAGTTTTCGCTGTACCGGGAAGTCCCTCTAAAAGCACATGCCCATTAGTCAATAACCCTATCACCAGAGCCCGAACGACGTGGCTCTGACCGATAACATTTTTCTCTGTTTGTTCAATCAGTTGGTTTATTGCTTGTTGCGCATGGTTCATAGGTCTTCCCTTAATTCAATCTGGCTGCGTACATCCTACTCACAAGCCCCATAACTATTAGTTATACACGTGATAATTGCTCATAAGCGCGATAATTGGTTACAAGCGGAATAAGCAGCAAGCACCATAGCCAAGCTCACCTCATCGCTTTATTTAAACTTAGCTTTCAATTGGTTAATGGCCTCCGGCGGTGCCACTTTGCTCAGTGATGAAATACATTGCTCAAACGCCTTTGGTACGCCCGGTATATGGCTGTTTCGCGCCAACACTTCACACTGGGCATACAAGTGCTGTAGGTTGCGGCTAAATTGGTAAGCCTTGTGCAGTGATTGACTTGCCGCAAGCACATCCGATTTCTCCAAAGCCAATCCGTACACATACCAATATTGTGGGTCGGTTTGTGCAGTTTCAGCAGCTTGCTTAAGGTACTCCGTTGCTTGTTCGTAATCTTTCACACGAAGCAGAGATAAGCCTGTGCTGTATGGCAATACACTCGATCTCGGCTGAGCTTCAATACCTTGCTTCAATGTCGACAGCGCTTTTGCTTCGTTACCTTGCGCTCGATACAAATCCGCTAAGTTGGCGTAGCTGTTTTCGAAATAAGGCTCGATTTCGATAGCACCTTGATAAAACTCAATCGCTTTTTGATATTGGCCTAGATCGCGGTAAACGTTGCCTAGGTTAGTACGTCCAAATCCTCTATCGGAATTAAATTGCTGTATCTCAATGTACTCTTCCAATGCAGGCTTGATTTGGTCTTTCTGCAGAGGATTCATTTCTCCCCAGTAACGCACTAATGCACCTGCGGTTTCTGAACGAATCGACAATACAGGGTCTTTCAGTAGCGGTTCTAAAATCTGCCAACGGTCAGTGAATGGGAAACCAGACGAGCCTTGCACAACGCCCAAACGGATCATTTCATCATCATGTTTCACCGCTCTTGCTAGCGAGATAAGCGTATTCTTACCCGTATTGCCGCCCAAACGTTCTAAGCTCGATGCACGAATGATATTGCTTAAGCTAGAGTCCTGAGCCGAGTATGCCAACGCATCCTCTGCCCCTCTGTGCCCTATTGAGTCAGCATAAAAGGCAACGGCAAAGTGCTGCTGATTACGATACTTAGAATCTGGGAACCACTCACCGATTTGCTTATCTGCCCACTGGTCGGTTTGATCTTCATGACAGCTAGTACACACGTTCGGCGTTTTAATATGTTGGCTAATATCAGGACGCGGGATATGCCAACTATGGTCACGTCTTGGGTCGACCTCCATGTAAGTCGTCTCAGGCATGTGACAAGTCGTACATTGTGAAGCTTCGGTATTCGCCTCGTGGAAGGTGTGCTTTTCAGGCGTGTATTCAGAAGCAATGTGACATTGGCTACATACAGCTTCCTCTGCAATTTTTAATTCTGCGGTATGGGGATCGTGGCAGTTAGTACATGTGACGCCTTTTTCAGCCATCACTGATTGAAGGAAAGATCCGTAAACGTAATCTTCATCGTAGATTTGACCATCGTTATGGTAAAGCTCAGGAGTAATCAAACTTAGACGATACTCATCAAAGAAAGACCCGTTAACGTGATCTCCAGTTTCATTTAACTGAGTACGTCTGCTGTGGCATTGCGCACAGGTTTGAACCTGATTGGTATGGATGATGTCTTTTGGTTGTAGGGTTGAGTTGCCCTCTTGGTAGATCCATTCTTTCACCGATTTCGACAAGTCGCGATCAAAGCCATAATGCGCGGAGGCTTGAACCT
>NZ_JBFRSN010000102.1:0-5174 GCF_041473595.1 Vibrio sp. 10N.222.46.A1 | reverse complement strand
GATAGCAGCAAGCTAAAACTGACGCAAATGCACCAAAAATGGCGAGGGTGACGAACATCATTCGCCAAGACGCAATTTTCAGTAAGAAGGCACCAAATACAGGCGCAACCATTGGCGCGATGATCACCAGTGACATGATAGTCGCCATGATCTTTTCACGTTCTCGGCCGTCATAAAGGTCTTTCACGATGGCGGTTGCGATAACGGTGATGGCACTGCCCGCAAAGGCTTGGAATATACGGGCACCAATCAACTGCTCAATGCTGTTGGTCATGGCACATAATACGCTCGCCACCATATAGCTTGCGATGCCAATGAGTAGAATCGGCTTACGTCCAAACTTTTCGCTGAGCGGTCCCCAGAACAACAGGCCAACCGCATAGGTCACGAAGTAGCTGCTCAGGGTTAGGTTGACCATCGATTGGTCGGTATTGAACACCTCAACCATTTGCGGAAGGGCTGGCAAATACAGGTCGATGGTCAATGGAGGAAACGCACTGATGATGACGAGGAAAAATAGCATACCGGTCTTACCCAGTATTGGTTGTGGTTTCTTCAAGGTATTTCCCCGCTATCCAATAAAGGGCTTTTAATGGATGTGATGTTGGCTTTCAGAAGGTTTAAGACACGCTAGACATGAAGGATGGATTCGCTCAAGAACTTGGCGGAAAATCTCTAATGGTTTGTCTTGGTACTTATTGTATTACAAAATATTATCACTCTTATAGTGAACGAGTTCAACCTGTTAGTGACTAGGTTAGATTGCAATGATGATCGATAGATTGTAGTGCGGATAGATAGTTTGTAATGCTCATCGAAAGCTTGTAGTAGCTGTGAGTTAGCTGGTTATCTTTTCTTTGGGCGCTTTTCTACCAAGCCGTTGCGTTCTAGGCCGCGTCTAACACTACTGCATAGCTTACCAAAACGGCGTAATTCTTCGAAGTTAGGGCCTTGGCCGATTGAAATACTGTGTTCCCAGTACATCAATTCACTGTCGACCATCTCCAATAATTTCTTAGAGCAACCAGAGCAGTTTCCTTTCGGTCCACAGATAAACGTCTCCGACTCGTAAAGAGGGAGTTCGTTTTTAACTTCTTTAATTAGATTGAGCATTGCCGAGTTTAAGTCTGGCTTTTTGTTTGTGAGTGGTTTCAAGCTTAGTGCTTGCGAAGCGATCACGGAAGAAGTCGTTGTGTTGGGTTGTATATTCAAAGCAGCTGATGACATATCAAAGGCCTCAAGGAAAGAAGAAGAGGCGCATGCTACTCCTCACAACAAAGTGGACCTTGATGTAGTGCAATAAGCGTGGTGAATTATCCGAAAGGGGTAGGAGAAAGAGGGAGTCAGAGTCACAAATGGTTTGTGACTCTGGTTTATCTCCTAGGCTCAACGCAGAAAATAGGCTTAACGCAGAAAGTAGTCTTAACGCTTAGAATTCGGCGTCGAACTGGAACTCCATCCACTCTTTGGTGACTGGGTGGTGTAGTGCTAGCCTTTCTGCGTGTAGGTGCAGTCGGTCGGCTTTGTTGCCATATAAGCCGTCACCAACGATAGGCATGTTAAGCCCTTCTTCATGTGAACAGTGAACACGTAATTGGTGTGTGCGGCCCGTTTTCGGGTGCAGATAAACCTTTGTTGTGTCTTGGCTTCGCTCAATCACTTCCCATTTCGTTTCAGCAGGCTTGCCGTGTTCGAAGCAGACAATCTGACGAGGACGATCGTATAAATCTCCACGTAGTGGTAAGCGAACATAACCTTCATCTTGCTCTAAAACGCCTTCTATCATTGCCACGTAACGCTTCTCAACTTCACGAGTAATGAACTGCTTCTGTAGGCTTTTGTTCGCACGTCGTGTAAGCGCAAATATTAGAATGCCAGAGGTCGCCATATCCAAGCGGTGGATAACAAATGGCCCTTCAACATCGGGATGCATTTCTTGAACACGAGTGTAGGCCGAATCTTTTATGGTTTTACCCGGTACGGATAGAAAACCTGCTGGTTTGTGTACCACAACGATGTGATCGTCTTGGAACAGGATATCGAGGTCTTTGCCTTCTGCTGGGTTCTCTAGCAATGGGTTGGGATCGACTTCCAAGCCTTTCATCATATGGCCTAAAATCGGTACACACTTACTTTGGCAAGACGCGTAGTATTTCTTGTGCTTACGGATTTCCGATTTCGGTGAACGACCCCACCAAAATTCAGCCAATGCCAGCGGTGTGTAACCGTTCAAATACGCGTATTGCAGCAGCTTGGGAGCGGCACATTCGCCAGAACCCGCTGGTGGTATCTTGTTTGGGGTGTCTTCAAAGATCTGGTTGAGATCCTCAATGTTACCTTCCGCATTCTGGAAAGCGTATTGTGAAAACAGTTTGTGCTGAAGCTGATGAGAAAGGTGTGCTCTTTGCTCTTTTAGCTCAGCCAGTTGAGTCGTGAACACATCAACTTTAGCCTGCAACACTTGCAGAGTCTGTTCCCAGTTGAGTTTTAGATACTTCTGTTGGTTCTTGTCGGCAACACTGGCTTTGTTTAGCTCGTTATTTAGCTGTTCGAAGGCTTGCTCATCAAGGTTTTCTTTACATTGTTCGCGTTGTTCTTTACGTGTTTTTCGGCCTTCTATAATTAATAAACGCTGAGCTTCAATCTCTTGTTCAGCTTGTGCTTTTTGTTGTGCCAGTTGCTCGCACAGTTCAAGGTAATCAGCGTTTGCTTGCAGCGCTTTAAATTTCGCATTCACAGCCATCATGTCGGCCGTGTCTTGATGGAAAAAGCTGTCGCTACTCAACATGTCGAATACGGGCGGAACAAAGTGATGCAGTAGGTTTTGGTCGGCGATTTTTCCAGAGAAAGCAGAGAAGTAACCAAGCTCACCTTCAGGGCTTTTCACCAGTAACACACCAAACATTTTGCCGCGACCTGCGTCAGAATCTAAGCCGAAGTCATGTTGCCAATCGGTTTGCGTTTCTAGATATTGTTGAAGCTGATGAGAGGCGATTTCACACAGTGGATGCGGTTCATAATAGAACGGGAATGTGAAACGCTCAGGCAACGAATATGACTCGATCGGCTGTTGAAAACGAGTGAAGCAATGCTCAGGAGTATGGCTGTTTTCTGAGTCGTGCGTTGGTTTTGATGAGTGCATAGTCGTATTAATACTTATATCGTGGTGATAAATGGTTGTGAGTCTACTGTGTATGTTTAAAGGTTTTAAACACAGTACAAGGCGGCGATTCTACTCTTTATCGAAAAGCGCCTCAAATAAGAAATGGTTCTATTACTGGATAGCTAAGCGAGACGGTTAACACGGAACCCATGAGTTATGGCTTGAACTTCATTAATTGATGAGTAACTTCTCGTTTTTAATCATAGAAGGTAACTTCACAAACGAAGGGTGGTAGCCTTGCCGCCCTCTTATGAAAACTAAGGTAACGTTATGATTCCACTCAATACTTCGATTGTCTCCGGTGTCGCTCTTTCAGAGATCGACGGACAAATGAAAATGCTATTAATGAAGCGTGTAAAGGGCGAGTTTTGGTGTCACGTCGCAGGCTCGATTGAAGCGGGTGAAACAGGCTGGCAGGCTATCGTGCGCGAGTTTGAAGAAGAGACCCAAATTAAAGTGGAAGCTTTGTATAACGCGCAGTTTCTGGAGCAGTTTTACGAGGCTCACGTTAATGTGATTCAGCTAATCCCTCTGTTTGCGGTGCTATGCCCACCCAACCAAGCGATTGAACTGAATGACGAACATACAGAGTACCGCTGGTGCGATTTAGAGGAAGCGAAAGCACTTGCGCCGTTCCCCAACCAACATGCCGTCTACGATCATATTTGGTCGTATTTTGTCGATAAGCCAGGCAATCCGCTTTACCGAGTGAAATTGAATTAGCACTGGCTGTTTAAGATCTAGGACTTACCAAGATACGGGGTTAAAAAGGCGTTTACCTGTTCTTGGCATAACCCTACATCGACTTTCACGCCGTGCGACTCGAGTATCGCCACACCACGACCATTATTGCGAGGGTCTGGGTCTAGCATCGCCACTACTACGTGTTTTACACCTGCTTTAACCAATGTACTGGCGCAAGCGGGTGTTCTGCCAACAAATGAACATGGCTCTAAAGTTACGTAAGCGGTAACGCCTTCCATTTCTCCATCCGTTTCGCAGTCATAGCCATTCAGTGCTTCAACCTCGGCGTGGTTTCCACCGACCTTTTGCGTATATCCAACAGACACCACCTTATCGTTTTTCACCAAAACACAACCCACAGGCGGGTTTGGTTGGCAATCGGGTAGGGCTTGGCGCGAAGCTTCAAGAGCTTGCAGCATGTATTGTTGGTTCATGGTCGTTACTCAGTATGACGAGAGAGCGTAGCTGCTAGTCGCCACGCGCGGTTGATGAGTTGGTTAGTTACTAACTTACTAAGCTAATAAATTGATAAGCTAAGCAAGTGGGGGCATGTTCGATCTGATTGGGCTTTTAGTCAATGGTTTTACAGAGGCAAAGTTTGATTCGACATAGGTTAACCATGCTAACTACGGTGTCATAAGGTAGAGTTGATGTTGTCTACGCAATAGAGCTCAATTATTGAATCACCACGATAATTAATTTAATAGGCTAGCCATAAATTCGCTGACCGGCTCTGACAATAAATCTTGTGGGTGGTCACCGCCAAAGGTAGCTAGCCCGCTTTTTCCTTCGATTATGCCAGACTTAATAATTACTTTTGTTTTAACATCAACAACTGTAATTTTTACGCTTACTTTATCTGGCTTTGCTGACCATTCAGTCGCGCGATCTTCCCAGTGTAATATGGTAGGAAAAATTAAGTAGTCGAACTCATTGCTTTTCGCATATTCAAGGACAAAATTGTAGTCAGCTGCTTGGTTAGCGATTGCGACGTTGTTTAGTTTTGTGAATAACTCTGATTGAAGAGCTTTACTCACCATTAGTCCTGAGCCTGAATAATAGTGCTTCCCATACTCCCCATTCTTTGAGCGGCCGATTAAAACTGAATCACTTGTTTCAAATTTAGCTGTCGAGTTTACATCCGTAACCTGAAGTTTATGTGTATCAGCACACCCAATGATAACTAAGCTTATAAGTATCAGTAACGCACGTAAAATCGACATAATAGCTACCTTATATGGATGTGAGTTAATATTAACCATAGTTT
>NZ_JBFRSN010000101.1:0-379 GCF_041473595.1 Vibrio sp. 10N.222.46.A1 | reverse complement strand
TCTTGATACAGCTTTAACGCTCTTTGATTTTGATATGCAACTCGTAATTTTATTTGCTCAATACCAATCGATTTTAATTGTAACTCAAGAGCAGTAATTGCCAATTTTCCATAACCATTATTGCGGCAGTTTGGAAAAATAAAGAAGTCATAAATAAACGTCGACTTATCATTTGCGTTAATCGAATGCCACAAATAACCAACCAATTCTGAACCTAATTCAATGCACAATAATTCATGCTCATTAGTTTCCAAACCATTAGGAAAACTACGAAGAAGATCCTGATTAGCCAATTCGAGCGCCCTATCCATTGAGTGACCATAGTTTTCAGCTATTTCACGGCTATAATCATCAATGAAATATTCACAATACGCAGGAT